>JBFHIF010000025.1:0-9387 GCA_041596595.1 Erythrobacter sp.
CGGATAAATATGCAGAGGAACAGCAGGCCACCCATCGCGGCGAGATCGTCGCGTTCGAGCCGGACGAGCGGCTGCAGTTCAAATGGTTCGAACCCCGCGGCGAAGGCTCGAGCGAGGTTGCGATCAAGCTTCGCGACGATGGACAGGATGGCTGCGTTCTCGAGCTCGTTCACAGCGGGCTTGCCGATCGCGAGATGATCGTCGGGGTGCTTGCGGGGTGGCATGCCCACCTGGACCTGCTCTCGAAGGTTCTGGAAGGCGGGAGAACGACGGATTTCTGGGTGCGCGATCAACAGCTCGAAGGAGAATACCGCGCGCGGGTCTAGTCCCCGTCGCCGCGCGGAGGCGACCAACTACCGGTTTCCATCCAGATCAGGAACCGTCGCAGCGGTAACAGCCACACGAGACCGAGAACGAGGTATATGAGGGTCTGAGCCCAAGTCGGCCAATCACCGACTATCGCGGGCGCATAGCGGGCGATCACCGCGCCATAGATGATAAGCGCGGCGAACAGGCCGAGTATGCCGACAGGAATTCGCCAGGTCGGTGTCTCTCGCATCACAACTCTCCGAAGATCCGGCTCGGCGTCACGACCGCATCGAGCGCAATGTCGTGCGGTTCGATCGGTAGCGATTCGCATAATTGCACGTCCCACGCCAGCCCGATCGCGGTGCGGTTGGAATGCGCCGCCAGCCAGCGGTCGTAATGTCCGCCGCCCTGACCCAGCCGATGCCCATCGGAGGTAAACCCGACCAGAGGAACGAACAGGATGTCGGGAATGACCGACTTCGCCCGCTCGCCCGGCTGCGCTACGCCATACGGGCCCGGCTCGAGATCGCTCTCGCCATAGGGGTCGGTATGCTGGCGAAACGTCATCGCAGAGCCGCGAGTGGTGAAATGGGGGAGCGCGATGGTGTGTCCGTGCTCATGAAAGAACCTTGTATAGCCGGTGGCAGGCGCTTCGTGACCATGGGCGTGGTAAAGCCCGATCACCGCATCGGGTCCGACATGCTCGGCCACGGGCGAGGGAGGGCGATGGAACAGCAGTGCCCGGATCGCGTCCGATTGTTCAGTGACGTGCTCCCTGCGGACCATGCGAAGTGTCTCGCGGAGCTCGGATTTCGTCGGATGGGTCACGGCGACTGGGTCTCGCTTCAGAATTCCGGCCCGCGCTCAAGCTGCGAAGCGATGGCGCATAGGCAAAGTGACGGGACCACCATGGGTCGATGCCAGAGAAATCCTCTGACGCCTAAACGTCAGGTGGGCGCCGTATACCCAAGCCCCACGGCCGAACCGGTGGGCCCGGGCAGGGACAGCTCCCTAGGAATGCTTATAGCCTCAGGGATGTTCAGTAGGCTCGTGCCGGGCAGCCCCGCCATGCACGATTTAGGGCGCGCGGGGTCAGGCTTCAAGCAGGAGCTTCGATCTGCTTGGCGATTTTCTCGGCCCGGCTCGCGAGCTTTTCGAGCGTTTCGGCGATTTCGTCCTCTCCGCCAGCGTCGCCAAACAGATCATGCTGGTGCCGCGACGCCTCGCGCATCTTGGCCAGCTCGGCCTTGAGCCCGGCGATCTCGTCTCTCGCGCGGGCCTGCGAACGGGTGAGCGTTTCGATCTCGGTCTGCATGGCTTCGGTTTTTCCGTTCGCACGCTCTTTTTCGTGTTCGACATTCTGGGACGATCTGTTGGTTGTCCGGCGCGCTTCCGCCAGTTCATCGGCCAGGAACAGTGCCGCGAAGAAAATGTTCTGGGATTCCTGTGGTGTGCGCGCCGTGCCCAGCAGGGCGTACTTCTCGTCGATCATCGCCGCGAGCCGCGCGATGTGGTCTTCTTCGCCATCGGCGCAATTGACGGTGTAAGATCGCGGACCCACCGTAAGCGTGACCCTGCTCATCGAGGCTTCCTCATCCTTCGAGTTCCGCGATCACCGCGTCGAGATCGCGCATCGTCTCGGCCACTTCCTCGCGCAATTTTTCATGATTGTTGACGAGCGCCGTGACGCCGGATGACTTGGTCGCGTTCGCGGCATTACCCGATGACGCATTGCTAGCGGCGTCGATACGCTCGATTGCGGCTTCGATACGCGCCAATGCAGATACGATCCGGCTCTCGCCCATGAGCGCGATCATATCGGATTGCAGTGCCCTCGCAAAGTCTTGGCGCGGCCTGTTGATAAGTGCTCACGATCGTTCCCGGGCCGTCTTCGAACTTCAGCCCGCGCATGATTGGCGCGCACCGCTTGACCTCATCATGGTGCTCGGCAATGGCAGCGCGCGTAAAGATCGAATCGAGAGCGCTGCCGCCGGCGAGCGCAAGGCGATCCTTCACAGGAGGCACTGATCCGCATGTCGATACCACCAGAGCGTATGCAGGACATGGCGAATGCGATCCGCGCACTATCCATGGATGCAGTCCAGGCGGCCAATTCGGGCCATCCGGGCATGCCGATGGGAATGGCTGACGTCGCGACGGTCCTTTTCGCCAACCATTTGAAGTTTGATCCCGCCCGGCCCGACTGGGCCGATCGCGACCGCTTCGTGCTCAGTGCCGGGCACGGTTCGATGCTGATCTATTCGCTGCTCTATCTGACCGGATATGCCCGGCCCACGATCGAGGATATCCGCAATTTTCGCCAGCTCGGAAGCCCATGCGCGGGCCATCCGGAAAACTTCCTGCTCGATGCAGTCGAATGCACGACCGGTCCCCTCGGTCAGGGGCTCGCGATGGGGGTCGGAATGGCGATGGCCGAACGGCACCTCAATGCGGTGTTCGGGTCCGACCTGGTCGAACACCGGACCTGGGTGGTGGCAGGTGACGGATGCCTAATGGAAGGGATCAACCACGAGGCCATCGGCCTCGCGGGCCATCTTCACCTCGGCAATCTCATTGTCCTGTGGGATGACAACAACATCACCATCGACGGGCCGACCGACCTTTCGACCAGCGAGGACATCCGGTCGCGCTACGAGGCGACAGGCTGGCATGTCACAAGCTGCGACGGGCACGATTTCGACGATATCAATCGGGCAATCGAGGAGGCGAAAGCTGACGGACGCCCCTCGTTGATCGCGTGCAGCACCGTGATCGGTAAAGGCGCTCCCAACAAGCAGGGAACCAGCGCCACCCACGGCGCGCCTCTCGGGGAAGACGAGATCGCCGCCGCGCGTGAGATGCTGGGCTGGAAGCATGACCCGTTCGTCATACCCGATGCGATCAAGGCCGATTGGGAATCGACCGCGCAGCGCGGGCGCGAAGAATTGGGGGCATGGAGCACCCGGCTCGATGCGCACCCGAACGCAGGCGATTTCAACCGTCGCATGGCGGGCGAACTTCCCCATGGCGACGCGATGAAGGACTATGTTGCATCCTTGATCGAGAAGCCGGTCAAGGTCGCGACCCGCAAGGCCAGCGAAATGGCGCTGGAGGAAATCAACGCCCGTCTGCCCGACACGCTCGGCGGGAGCGCCGACCTCACGGGATCGAACAACACCAAGGCCGGCGGGATCGAGGCCTTCACCGCAGACAATTACGCCGGTCGCTATGTCTATTACGGCATTCGCGAGTTCGGCATGGCCGCCGCGATGAACGGCATGGCGCTGCATGGCGGCGTGATCCCCTATGGCGGGACTTTCCTGGTCTTCACCGACTATGCGCGTGGAGCCATCCGGCTGTCCGCCTTGCAGGAAGCGCGGGTCATCTATGTCATGACTCACGATTCGATCGGTCTAGGCGAGGACGGGCCCACCCACCAGCCGATCGAACATCTCGCCTCGCTGCGCGCCATGCCCAATCTCCTGGTGCTGCGCCCCGCAGACGCGGTCGAAACCGCAGAGGCTTGGGAAATTGCGCTGAAGCAGGAAAACCGCCCGAGCGTGCTGGCGTTGAGCCGTCAGGGGCTGCCGCAGGTCCGGCTCGAAGCGTCAGAAGAAAACCTCTCCGCACGCGGTGGCTATGTCCTGCGCGAACCCAAGAGCGACCGTGCGGTTACGCTGATCGCAACCGGTTCGGAAACGCATCTCGCAGTCGAGTGCGCCGAGCGGCTCGAGGCCGAAGGGATTGGCGCGGCGGTTGTCTCGATGGTCTCGACCGAGCTGTTTGACGAGCAGGACGCTGGCTATCGAACGAAAGTTCTGGGCAAGGGTGGGCTGCGCGTTTCGATCGAGGCGGCAAGCACATTCGGCTGGGACCGCTATACCACCACCGCCGACTATCCAGGCGGCCTATCCATCGGGCTCGATCGCTTCGGCGCGTCAGCCCCGGCGGAGGCACTGTTCGAAAAATTCGGTTTCACCGCTGATGCGATCGTTCCTCAGATCGTCAGCAAACTCAAAGATTAAGCAGGAGCATTTTTCATGGCGACCAAGGTTGCAATCAATGGTTTCGGACGGATCGGACGGCTTGTTGCGCGGGCATTGCTCGAACGCGACGATCACGATCTTGAACTGGTTTCGATCAACGATCTTGCCGATCTCGACGCCAATATCCTGTTGTTCAAGTATGATTCCACCCACGGCCGTTTCCCAGGAACGGTCGAAGCCGCCGACGGCGCGATGGTCGTCAATGGCAAGCGGATCGCGGTGACCAACGAACGCGATCCTGGCGACCTGCCGCACGGCGATCAGGGGATCGACATCGTGCTCGAATGCACCGGCTTCTTCCAGAGCCACGAGGCCGCCGAACCGCATCTCAAGGCGGGCGCGAAGCGGGTCCTGATCTCGGCCCCGGCCAAGAACGTTTCGGCGACCATCGTCTATGGCGTGAACCACGATGTTCTGACCGCTGAAGACGTCATCGTCTCGAACGCAAGCTGCACGACCAATTGCCTGTCGCCGGTTGCCAAGGTGCTGCACGACACGGTCGGGATCGAGCGTGGGTTCATGACCACGATCCACTCCTACACCAACGACCAGCGGATGCTCGACCAGATGCACGGCGACATGCGCCGGGCACGCGGCGGGGCACAGAACATGATCCCCACCACCACCGGCGCGGCGCGCGCGGTCGGCCTGGTTCTGCCCGAGCTCGCCGGCAAGCTCGACGGGTCGAGCGTGCGTGTTCCGACACCGAATGTGAGCCTCGTCGATCTGGTCTTCACGCCCAAGCGCGACACCAGCGTCGAGGAAATCAACGCAGCGCTCAAGGCTGCCGCCGAAGGCGCGATGAAGGGCGTGCTCGACTATACCGACGAGCCGCTGGTTTCGTCCGATTTCAACCACCACCCCGCAAGCTCGACGGTTGACAGCCTCGAGACCAGCGTGATGGAGGGCAAGCTTGCGCGCGTGGTCAGCTGGTATGACAACGAATGGGGCTTCTCCAACCGGATGATCGACACCGCCGGAGTGATGGCGAAGTTCCTCTAAGCCATTCGTCCATAGTCCGGAGAGCCAAGATGCCCGCATTCAAGACCCTTGACGATCTCGGTGATGTGTCCGGGCAGGTGGCGCTGGTGCGCGTCGATCTGAACCTGCCGATGAAGGATGGCTCGGCCACCGATGTGACGCGGGTTGAGGCGGTGCGCCCGACCATACTCGAACTCGCGGGCAAGGGGGCCAAGGTCCTCTTGCTCGCGCATTACGGGCGGCCCGGCGGGATGCGCCACTCGACCCTCTCGACCAGCTTCGTCCAGGGCGATGTCGAGGAGGTGCTGGGCGAAGAGATCATGTTCATTCCCGAGCTTGCCGGGCCGGTCGTCGAACAGGCGATTGGGATCCTGGGGCCGGGGGATATCGGTCTGCTCGACAACACCCGCTTCTGGCCCGGCGAGGAAGCGAACGATCCCAACCTCGCGCAGGCGATCGCGGCACACGGCGATTTCTATGTCAACGACGCGTTCAGCGCCGCGCACCGCGCCCACGCGACGACCGAAGGCCTGGCGCATTTCCTTCCGTCCTATGCCGGGCGCTCGATGGAAGCCGAGCTCAAGGCGCTCGACGCGGCCCTTGGCGACCCTCAGCCTCCCGTGGCGGCGGTCGTGGGCGGAGCGAAGGTCTCGACCAAGCTGGCGGTCCTCGAAAACCTCGTCGGCAAGGTCCAGCACCTCATTATCGGCGGAGGAATGGCTAATACCTTTCTTGCCGCGCGCGGGGTTGATGTGGGCAAGTCGCTCGCCGAACATGATCTCACCGACACGGTGGCGAAGATCATGGACGAGGCGGATCACGCCGGATGCACGGTCCACCTTCCTTACGACGTTGTGGTGGCGAAGGAATTCGCACCCCATCCCCCGAGCCTGCGCACCTGCAATGTCCATGAAGTCGCGGCGGACGAGATGATTCTCGATATCGGGCCGCTGGCGACCGAGGCGCTTGCCGACGTGCTCAAGACCTGCAGGACGCTGGTGTGGAACGGTCCGCTGGGCGCATTCGAGACCGAACCGTTCGATACCGCTACGATGGTGCTGGCTCGCCATGTCGCGGCGCTGACGCAGGAAGGGTCGCTCGTCAGCGTGGCTGGAGGTGGCGATACGGTTGCCGCGCTCGCGCAGGCCCAGGTTCTGGACGAGGTGAGCTACGTGTCCACCGCGGGCGGCGCGTTCCTTGAATGGATGGAGGGCAAGGTTTTGCCCGGCGTCGCAGCCCTGATGAAATAGATGGCCGAAGCCGACGCCCTGATCGAACCGGGCCAGCTTCGCTTCATGCAAAGCTGGATGCACCGCGATGCTTCGGCGATCCGCAAACTCGCCTCGCGCGAATTCATGATGATGGTTGGCACCGAACCGCCCGAACTGCTCGACCGACCGAGCTTTACCGCGGCGATCGAGCGCGGCTTTCGCTGCAACGGCTTCAAGCTCGGGCAAAGCTATGTCCGCCGCCACGGTCGGTGCGCCTGGTATGTTGCGGGGGCCGACCTCGATCTCGAGCTCGATCGCAAGGCATGGTCGGGCCGCTTTCTCGTCACCGCCTTGTGGCGCAAGTTTCGCCTCGGCGGGTGGAAGACGGTCGAATGCGGTATCGCACCGCTCGCCGACGATTCCGCGCTGACCGCACGGATCCGCCAGTTGCAGCTATGGCATCGATGAAGACGCAGCCGGACAGCTCGCTCCACGGCGGGCCGGTGCTTCGCGAGACCGGCGAGTTCGCGGGCTGGTATCACTGGCAATCGGATCCCTTCGAGAGCCGGGCCGGACCATTCTATCTGAGGCGCGAGCCCGGCGGCGATGTGGTGGCTGCGTTTCGCGCCGAGGCCCGGCACATGAACGGCAATGGCGCGATGCATGGCGGCTGCCTGATGAGCTTCGCCGATTTCGCGCTTTTCGCAATCGCCAACGATGCGCTGGCCGGAGATCAGGCGGTCACGATGAACCTGTCGGGCGATTTCCTCGGCGCCGTGCGCGAAGGCACTATGGTCGAAGCGCGCGGAGAGGTTACGCGCGGTTCGGGCAAGACGATCTTCGTGCGGGGGCTCGTCACCGGTGATGGCGAGCCGGCCCTCAGTTTCAGCGGGATCATCCGCCGGCTCCGCCGCAACTGATCGCCCGTTTCATCGATGCTCGGGATTGGGGGCATCGAACCGCATCCCCTGATCCCACAGCTCCTTCGAATTGCCGTAGGCGGGCAATCCGCCAGCATCCTTGAGCAGCCGCGCCATGTGCATGAGGTTCCAGGCCATGAAGGTGGTGTTGCGGCGGGTGAAATCGTTGTCGAACCCGGCGCGCGAGCCATCGTCGAGTTCATCGCCGTAGGATGGACCGGGGCCTGCCTCGCCGATCCAGCCCGCATCGGCCTGGGGAGGGATGGTGAAGCCGACATGCTGGAGCGAATAGAGCACGCCCATGCCGACGTGCTTGATCCCGTCCTCGTTCCCGGTGACGAGGCATCCGCCGACCTTGCCATAAAAGACATACTGCCCCTTGTCGTTCTGCTGACCTGAATGCGCGTAGAGCCGTTCGATCACCTGCTGACACAGCGAGCTCTTTTCCCCCAGCCAGATCGGAGTGCCGAGCACGAGGATGTCGGCAGCCTTCACCTTGTCCCACAGCGCAGGCCAACCGTCGCTGGCGGCCCCGTGTTCGGTCATGTCCGGATAGACGCCATGCGCGATATCATGAGCGCTCGCACGGACCTGTTCGACCGAAACACGGTTTCGCCGCATGATCTCGGCCGCCATGTCGATCAGGGATTCGGTGTGGCTCTCTTCATCCGGGCGCTTGAGCGTGCAGTTGATGAAAACTGCCGTGAGGTCGCTGAAGTCGCTGGGGTTCTCGGCACACAATTGCGCCTCTTTGTCGTCGAGCATTTTGGATCTCCCGTGGGTCTTCAGGGATTCCTACGGTCGGCGGCAGATAATGTGCCGAATTGACCCGTCGCGATGTTGCGCGCGTATGCGGCACTGGCTAAGGGCGGGCCGGGTTTCGTGCATAGGTATGCATCAATTCAGGGACAGCCAATGAACACCGAACAGATGACCGCAAAGATTCGCGACGGACAGGGATTTATCGCGGCGCTCGACCAGTCGGGCGGATCGACTCCGAAGGCGCTGCGCGGATACGGCGTTTCCGACGATGAATGGTCTGATGAAGACGAGATGTTCGCTGCGATCCACGCGATGCGTTCGCGCGTGATTACCGCCCCCTGCTTCTCTAAAGGCAAGGTTATCGGCGCGATATTGTTCGAAAAGACGATGGACGGCGAAGTGGGCGGCCAGTCGACTGCCGATGCGCTGAAAGCACGCGGCATCGTTCCATTCATCAAGGTCGATCAGGGGCTCGCCGACGAGGAAAACGGCGTCCAGTTGATGAAACCGCTCGACAAGCTTCCCGCGCTGCTCGAAAAATCGGTCGCCAAGGGCATGTTCGGGACGAAGATGCGCTCGGTCATCAAGTCGGCCAACCGCGACGGGATCGCCGCGATCGTTGCTCAGCAATTCGAAGTCGGCAACCAGATTGCCGACGCGGGCCTGATGCCGATGCTCGAGCCCGAATATGACATCAACGCCGCTGACCGTGCCGAGGGTGAGGATATTCTCCGTGACGAGATCCTCAAAGGTCTCGATGCGCTTCCCGAAGGTCGTCGGGTCATGCTCAAGCTGTCGATCCCGGTGAATGCGGGCCACTACACACCCGTGATCGAGCATCCCAACGTGCTGCGGGTGGTGGCGCTATCGGGCGGCTATTCCACCGATGAAGCGTGCGAACATCTAGCCCGCAACCCCGGCATGATTGCCAGCTTCAGCCGCGGGCTGCTGCAGGACCTTCGCAAGGACCAGTCGGACGAGGAATTCGATGCGACGCTCGGCAAGGCGATCGACCAGATCGCCGCTGCGAGCACCGCGGCCTGACTCGTCTCAGCCCTCGTCCTCGAAGGTAAAATGGAACCGATATTGCTGGCGTGAAGGCGGGGCCCCGGTCAACACGGACCGGGGCTCCACCGCATCAGTCGTTAGCGAGCCACC
>JBFHIF010000026.1:0-9167 GCA_041596595.1 Erythrobacter sp.
CGGGAGCGTCGTGCAGTGATCGGGAGTGTCGGCGTTCTGCCCCTGCACGAAGCCGAGATGCTGAGCGAGGTTGCCGACGATCAGGGCGCTCTGCAGGCCGGTCGAGAAGGGGTTGAACTGCGCGATTGCCCGAGACAGCGGCCCGTGCGGCTGGCCGACTTCACCATCGGGGAAATAGGGGCGCGAGAGATTGCCGCCCGAGCGATCGGCGAAGGCGTGCGAGCCGGTAAGTGCGTTCGGATCGCCAAGAAAGCTGCGCACCCGCGAGACGAATTGCGGAACTTCGCCCGACGCCGCCGAAAGTTCGGCAGCTGCAAACCGGCCGGAGAAGAAATTGGCCGTTCGGGCCTTCTGGAGCGAGACATCCGTGCCGAAGATCGGCGCATCGGGAGACCGGATGACGCCCAGAACCTGCCCGCGCGTATCGACCAGGCTGATCGACACCTGCGCGCGGCTATCGAGCGGCTGGCGGATCTGCGCTCTCGATCGGCTCATCACCGCGAACGCCTCGGAAAGAATGGCCCGGGCCTCGGCTGCGCTGATCGGAGCGGCGACGGCTGCGCCATCGGTGCCTCCGCGAACCGGGAAACGGTTGACCCCTGCCCCGTTCGACAGGACGAAGGCATCGACATTGGCAAATTCGGTCGAACGCGCCGGACGAATGCCCGAGATTTCCGTCCCGTAGGCGGTGCCCGCGCGCAGCGCGCCGCCGAAATAGCCTTGCACCGGGACCAGGGAACCTGCCGTTCCGGCAAAGCTCGCACCCCCGGTCGCGGCAAGCTGCGAATAGGTCGCGTCGGTATAGCGCAGCGATGTTCCGTCGACGAAAATACGGTCGGCCCGGATGCTGACCGGCGCCTCGAACCCGATCGTGCCCGCGAGGGCGATCTTCTCGTCGCTATCGTTATCGACATCGAGAACGTTGCGATCGAGGCCATAGACCCCGTCCGCGATCACTCCGACCCCGCCAATGAGAACACCGTTGCGGTAGAGCGGAAACCCGCCCGGATCGGCGGCCAGACCGAGCGGCGATCGCTGCGGGCCGATCATCCCGTTGCTCATCCGCGTGACTAGGTCGGAACACGGAAGCTGGCTGAACTGCACGCCGAAAAGCGGACCGCTTTCGAGCCCCGCCGTGGTCGGCGCCGGCGGGAAATGTTCCTGCACGATCATGCTCGCGGTGCGCGACGAGAACGCATTGCCGCCGCTCGACAGATAGGCGCCTGTGATCGCCTTGGCGATCGCGGCAGCTACAGCGGGAATGACCAGACCCTGCGCATCGAGATTCTGCCCGTTCGGAGCGTCGGGTATCTTTGCGGTTGCAGAAGCGCCGGGCATTCGGAAGACCCCGAGAACGTTGCCGACGCGATCGGTCACCGCGATAGTTGCAGGCGTTCCTTGCGCGCTGGCCTGCGCCGCAGCCTGCGCGATTACCTGACCGACATCGGCAGCGCTAAGCTGCTCGGCCGCAGGCACCGAATAGAGCCCGCCTGTGGGCGGCGGTGGTGGCGGCGGCGGAGCGGGCGGTCCTCCGCCTCCCCCGGTCGGAGTGCCTCCACCCTCGCCGCAAGCAGCGGCAAGGATCAGCAAAGGCGCGGCGACCCAGCCTGTTTTCAGGAGCCTGCGCATCGCCTAGCCAAGCCTCGCGATCGCGCCGGCTGCCGATTTCAGCGCGGCCCGGAATTGTGCAGGGCGGTAAGCGTTGGGTTCTGCAACAGCGGCGTAGGCGCGATTGATGTCGGCGCGAATGCCGGCAGCCGCTCCCATCGAAACACGACCCTGCCTCACCAGCGCATTGAGCAGCGTGTCGATTGCCATCACCGCCTGGACCGACCCGGCGTAATCGGTGAACCGCGCCGAGGTCGAAGCGTCGGCGATCAGCGCGATCACCCTGAAGGCATCGGCATCGCCATAGGCGCGTTGATCGAGTGCGCGCGAAAGCCCGGCGGCACGCTGCGAAAGAGCCTGCGCCGCCGAGCGCGCCTCTTCGGGGCCGCGGCCCATCGCGCGGTGGAACTCGCGGCTGGCGGTGCGGAAACTTTCGGCCTGTCCCGGCACGAGCGCGCCCGCGACCGCCGAGAGGGTGATGATATTCTCATCGTTGAACGGCGGATTGCCGAACGGGATAGGGCGACCCGGATTGGTTTCGAAGGTCAGCTTGCGCAAAGCGGCGTCGGTGATCGTGCGATGACACGAATGGCAATCATAGAAATAGAATTGCGGGAACATCCCTTCCATTCCGAAGCGCGGCTGCGCGAACAATCCGGTCGCGCGGCGCACCGCCTCGGCCTGGCCCACCGCCCACATCCGCACCGATGACGGAACAGGCTTGCGGCGGCGGTAATCGCCATCGACGTCGTGATGCTGCTGAAGCGCGCTGAAGAGATCGAGTTCAAACGATATGCGCGGGTGGCCCGCCGCCATCATCGCGTGCGTGACGAACTGCCCGGTCTTGGTCGATCCGTAATGGCAATCGAGGCACACATTGGCGCGCACCTGAGGGTCTTCGAGCGGCGTCATGCCGTTGGCGACATTCGATGCATGGGTTGCGGGCCGGGCGTAATGCGCGGCGAGCCAACCACCCGAGGCCCCGTGGCAGCTTTCACAGCCCACCCCGTCGCTCAACTGGAACCGCGCCCCTCGCTGCGAAGTCGGGACGAAGGTTGCATGGCAGCCGAGGCACTCGGGCGCGCTCGTCGCGCTCCCTAGCCCCAGCGACGCGGCGATCTGGCGCCCCCGCTGGCCGGCCAGCACTGCATAGGCCCGGCTGTGAGCGCCGCCGGGAGATGACGGCTCCTGCCAACTTGCGATCTCGTCCTGCCGTACAACCGCGCCATTGCCTTCGGCACGCCCATGACAGGTGGACCCCGCGCAACTTGCCACGCCTTCATAGTTTGCGTTGCCAATCGCGACACTCGCGGGGATGCAAGTCAGTATCGCGAGCGCGGCAAGGGTCCGCACTGCAGCACCCGAAATGGCCCCGACGATGGCTTGCACAGCCCGTGCGATCATCTGAATTTCCCCCCTCGCCCGCATCGCTTCCCGGGCCCCCGATCCTCGATCCGATTAAGCCCCACTTTCAGCACACTTGCAAGTGCCAACCCCGGCTTGCCCCCTTACAACCGTACTCACCTGAAAAAACCCCTTGTGCGTCCCGGTCGGACAGGGGCAGGGTTTGTAGCGAAAAGATCATGACGCCTGTTCGCTTCATCAAGAAATCCGTCCTTCGCGCCGAGATTGTGCTTGGCCTCGCCTTCGCGCGCGCGCTCATCGTGTTCGTGCCGTTTCGATGGTGGCGCGGCCGGATCGGGCCGATCGGCGTCGGTCCGCGGCAGGGTAATCCGGCGCTGTCCCCAAAACAGGTCAAGCAGGCGAGCGATATCGGGCGAATGGTAAGCCGGTTGGCACGGCGAATGCCGTTTCGAGCGGTGTGTCTGCCACAAGCGATGACCGCCCGCTGGATCCTCCAGAGACGCGGAATTCCCGCGTATATCGAGTTAGGATCACGGCAGGACGGCGACAATCGAGAGCTAGCGCTGCACGCCTGGCTGGTGGCCGGAGACGAAATCGTCACCGGTCGCGAGGAACATGACAGTTACGCGAGCTTCGCCGCGCGCAGCCGGCACGGGTCGCACCCCGCCGGCTGATCAATCGGTCGGGGTCAGCCGCCCAGTCGATCGGCGAGAAGGCTCACCTGGCCCGTGCAGCCCGCAGCGATCAGCGCCTCGGCGAGCTGGTCGGCCTGGTCGTATTCCTGCTCGAGAAGAGCGAAGGTTACCTCGACACCCCCGTTGCCAGGACCCGAGATCTTGTAGGCCTGACCGGCGGTGAGAGCCATCTTCGTCGGATCGAGCGGAGCAACCGCCTCGCTCACGTCGAAGGTCACATCGACCGAACCGCTACCGGTCGCACTGGCGACCGCGTAAGTGGCGATTTCGTCGGTCTGCGGCCGCCACAGGCGCACCTCGCCAAGGTCGTGGAGACAGATCGTTCCCGGCTGGGTCACATCCACATACCAGAGGTTCGGGTTTGTCGGACCTTCGCCCGTGTCACCCGAACGGATTGCCCCGGTGCGGACCCGGTTGGCTGCGCGGGTGCGCGTGAGCGCAGCGAACCGCGCGCTGGTTGCCTTCGGCTTTTCACCGACCTTGAACGTGCCCGCGCCGCGCATGACCTTGGTCCCGCGCGCAGTGAGGATAGTGATCTGATCGCCATCCTTGAGGGTGATCGTCGCGTCGTCATCGACCTTCTTGCCAACCGGATACTGGCTTGCCGAGGGTCCCGTCGACTTGACAACCACCCCGGCCAGCGCTGCGGCCGGGATCGCGAATGCGGCACCTGCCAGCGTCAGGGCCGCCAGCCGTGCTTTTGATTTAGCCGAGAACATAGGTTCCCTCCTCACTTAAATTGTCCAGACGATTGAGATAATTCTTTAGCGCCAAATCGTCCGGGTGACTAGCTGCGACTTGTTCGACGAGCTTCTTGGCTGCCGTGGGATCGGTAATGGCAAGTTCACTCGCCTCGGCCAGCATCACGCGATCGGCGTCAGGGAAATCGGGCGCGGGTTCAAAGATTTCCACCGGTTTGGCACGTCCGCGCAGCTGCACCTTGCCCATCGCTCGCCACCAGTCGAGCCCGGACCGTTCGGCGAATTCGCGGCTCGCCATCACCGAGCTTTGCAGCGACTTGTTCGCCGCCTCGAGCCGGGCCGCGGTGTTCATGCTGTCGCCCAGCGCGGTATACTGGATGCGCGTGTCGCCTCCGAAATTGCCGATGACCGCCTCGCCCCAGTGGAGGCCCACGCGGGTCTTGCCGATCGGAGGTAGCGAGGCATCCATCGCCTTGACCTCGGCCCGGAAATCCTCACCGGCCTGCCAGACCGCATAGCCCGCCTGCGCCGCGCGCCTGCCGTCATCCTCGCGAGAAATCGGCGCGCCCCAGAAGGCGACCACCGCGTCACCCACGAACTTGTCGATCACACCCCCGTGATCGAGCACCACCTGGCTGAGCATTTCGAGATAGCGGTTGAGCAGCTTGGCGACCATTTCCGGTTCGATCGCATGGCTCATCTTGGTGAAGCCCTCGAGATCGGAGAAAAGCACGTAGATCGGGCGCTTTTCGCCTCCCAGCGACAGCAACTCGGGCTTGTCGATGATCTGCTGGGCAATGTCCTTGGGGATGTATTTGCCGAGCGCGCCGGTCGCGAAATTGCGCTGAGCAGCCCCGGCCGATCGCGCAGTGGCGGTAACAGCGGTGAACGCGGTGACCCATGCGACGACCCAGCCGACCGCCGGGACCCCGTAAGTGTCCACACCGCGCATCTGCAAGAAGATCGGGATGCCGATGAACAGCACCACCAGCCCGAGCAGCAGCGGCACCGCCTTGCGCGCCGGCCATTCAAGCAGAGCGGCAAAGATCGCGGTCGCGACCACCAGGATCGCCATCGCCCACAAGACCCACGAGGCGACCGGAGACATCGCCTTGCCATTGAGCATCTGCGCGATCAGGTCGCCGTGAACCGAGACCCCTGCTGGTTCAAAACCAGTCAAGGAGGTGTGGCTGGTCTCGACCCGGTCGGCATCGACGATGTCGCCGCCGATCAGGACGTATTTCCCCTCGATCGTGCTTGCGAGCAGCGGGAGAATTTCGGGATCGAGATCGGTGAAGGTGTCAATCGAGAGCGTAGCGTAGATGTCCTGGTCCTCATACATCGGCCGACGATAGTCGATCGCGCCCTCGTAGGACCGAAAAGGACCAAGTTGCTCGCCAGCAGCCTCGAGCATGGCTCGCCCCAGCAGCGGAGGAAGGCCAGGAACGATGCTAGGCCAAACCCTGGTAGCGCCGAACTGGTGGTCGAGCCTGATACTCGCAGGCTTGGCGTTGCTTCCTTCGAGCGCGCCCAGAAACTCTTCGAGATAGACCTGCTGTTCGTAGGTTATATCGTCGGGATTGGTTTCGTTGTTCGCATAGGCAAGGAAGGTTGGGGTCTGCATCTGCTGCAGCACTCCGACAAGTTCGGCATCCTCTTCCTGCGGCTGGTCGAAGAGAATATCGATCCCGATTGCCTTGGCGCCCATCTGGTCGATATTGCGCAGGGCATCGGTGAGCACGGAGCGGGGCAGAGGCGATCTTTTGCCCTCGTTGATCAGCACCTGGTCGGTATAGACCACCAGCACCACCCGGTCGTCCTGTTCGATGATGTCGGCAGTGTAGAAAGCGCGCATATCGTAGAGCGCCCGCTCGGCAGCATTGAGCAGCGGGGTCGGAGCCTCGCCACCCGGCAGCACCCAGCTGAACCGGCCGATGAAAATCGCGAGCAACACGAGAACGGCGGTTGCCGTCAGTTGCGCCTTGCTCGCCTCGCGCACATTGCGCCACCCACGTCTCAGCAGCCCGAAAATCGACAGCCGCTTAGCGGTCCCCTCACCCATCATCGCCCCATTCATGTATTTGATTATAAAGGATTAGCGCGTCGCGCGAACATTACCGTCGCCGACCACTGCAAAGGCCGACCAGTAAAACGGATGCGATGTCTTGGCGTCCTCCATGAGCCCAATTTGCGACCGCCTCAGAGCCGTGACGGTAGCGGTGCCACGATCGGCAAACAAGCCCGAGATCAACCTTTCGGTCGCAGAGAAATCATCGGGTACGGGCCAATGGCTCGCGAGCACTGTGCGACCCCCTGCTCCCACGAACGCGCGGACCAGCCCGTCGAGCGCGTAGTCACCGCCCGAAGTAACGCCCGCTTCACGGGTTGCCCCGACTGTCGCGCTGCCAGCCGTATCGCAGGCGGAGAGGATCACCAGATCGGCATCGATCTTCAGACCGAAGATCTCGGCAAAGGTCAGCAAGCCGTCGGATTGCCCGTCGCCGAACGACGTCAGCAAGGCCGGGCGCGGCGGACATTCGGGTTGCGGCGCGGTGACCAGCCCGTGGGTTGCAAAATGCAGCACCCGGTATTCGTCGAGATCTTCGCGCCCCTTGATTGCCGTGTCGGTAAAGGCGTTCTCGGTCAGCACGGTGGTCCCCGATCCGAGCTTGCTCGCCGCGTGATAGAGTTCGTCGGCCTTGATCGGATTGGCCCAGATCGCTGGCGACCACAGACAGTCGGATCCTCCTGCCACCACCGACCGCGTGCGCGAAGAGGCGGCCTCGGAATCGTCGATCGGCGTGTTCTGTCCGAGCCCGAGATAGGATTTCTGGGCGCTCGACGGGCGTGAGGCACGGACGTCGCGAAACGCTCCGGGTGAAACAGAAGTGCTGATATCGGCACTGCGCCCGAGCCATGCGGTGCCGGTGAAATCATATTCGTCGCCGCCCGCGTCGAGCCGTGACTGGTAAGCGGCCACGCTCGCTTCGTTGGTGACGAGCAGATTGATCGGCAGTTTGAGCATTGCGCCGTCAGGCTCGAAAACGATGTGCTTGGCCTGCACGAGTTCGCTCGCGATCGGCGCGAACAGCTTGACGAACAATTCGTGCGACCCTTCCACATCAAACGGGAAGGTCAGCACCTGGCCGTTTTCGACAACCGCAATACTCTCGCGGATGCGGGCCACCAGGAATTCGAGCTCGTCCGGACTCGCTTCGGCGCGATAGGCGGTTGCATTGTCGGGCGTGGCGAGAAGCACGAAAGCGTCATCGCCCAGCGTTACCAGCTTCACATAGGCTTCGCCCGGCTGAAGGATTGCCTGCAGGTCGGCCAGTTCAACCGTCGTTTCGGAAACCGCGCGGTAACGTGGATTTTCGGCAAGTTTCTGAAGTATCTGGGCCTGTTCGGCCTGCAATCCTTCGATCTGGGTCTGGGCAGAGGCAAGCTCGGCAGCTGCCCCGGGCCGGGTATCTACCTCGCCGGCAAGGGTTGCAATCTGGCTACGCACACGCTCGATCGCCCGCCCGATATTGATGGTCCGGCGGAACAGGTGCGCGGCCTCGTCGCTGCCGCCGGACAATTCGCGCGCCAGAACTGCCTGTGTCTGGGCAAGTCCGGGCCGCTGAAGCAGCTGGCTGGCGGACAGCATCCGGCCCGCTGCACGACCGGCGCTCTCGTTCTTGAGCAGCAGGTCGAAATAGGGGGACATGAGCGAACGGAGGGAGGGTAGCGGGCGGCCCTCGGCATCGGCCACGATCTCGTCATAGAGTTCGAGCGCCTGATCCTCGCGCCCGTTGCGCGCAAGGAAGCCTGCGAGCTGCCCACGCGCGCTCTGCATTACCGGCGTGCCGGGATAGGTCGCCGACAGGAGTGCGATCCCCTGACGGTGCAGATCTTCCGCTTCGCCGATCCGACCTTCACGCTCGGCGAGTTCGGCCAGTTCGCCCAGCGCCTGTGCGCGCAGCCAGACGATCGATGCCACCCGGCCTTCGCGCACCCCGGCAAGCGTATCGGTTGCCCTGCGCAGAAACCCTGCCGCTTCGCCGCCGCGTCCTGACAGCCGTAGCGCCGTGGCGCGCAGATAATCGGCCTGTCCGTCGAGCAATTGCGCGCGTTCGAGAGGCGTGAGGCTCGCGGCCATGCCGCGCCCCGCCACCCCGCCCGCTTCGGCGGCGAGCCGCTGTGCAAGCGCAGATCCGATCGCAAGCCCCTTGACCTCGCCTTCGCTCGCCGCACTTGCGGGGAGCGGCGCGCTGATCAGATCGAGGGCAGATGTGGCCGCGCCGCGGTTGAGTGCGTCGATCGCCTCGTAATTGCGCTGGAGCCGCGCGAGAACGCCGTCGCTCGCGCTATCGGCACGGGTCTGCGCGAAGATCCGCGCGGCTTCGGCGTAATTGCCGAGATTGGACTGGAGCAAGGCCCCGTTGAGCCGCGCCTCGGTCGCGCTGTTGCCTGACAGGACAGTTGCGCTCTGGGCGAAGAACTCCGCCGCCTCGGCGAAATTGCCGCTGTTCGAGCGCCGATAGGCTTCGTTGAGCGCCTGGTCTGCCGCGATCGCGCGCGCCTGCTGCCGGGCGAAGGCCGCAGCGTCGGTCGTCTGGGTAAGCGGGATGTCGACCGTCCCTTCCACCAGACGGTCGGCAGCGAGAGAAGCCAGCCCAAGCTGGAGCGCCGAACGGTAAGCCGAAAGGCCGGTCGCAGCATAGGTGCGATTGCCCGATTGGCCGACAAGCAGCTGGCGGCGGATTATGCTGCCCTCCTCGCTGCACATCAGAACCCTGGCTTCGGGCAGCCCTTC
>JBFHIF010000027.1:0-9129 GCA_041596595.1 Erythrobacter sp.
AGAAACTGCAGCCGAAATGGCCGAGCAGACCGAAGCGGAAGACGTGAAGCCCAAGCGCAAGCGTGCTCCGCGAAAGAAAAAGGCGGACGCTCCAACCGAAGCGGCCAAGGATGATGAGGACGCGCCTGCAGAAGTGAAACCGAAGCGCAAGCGCGCCCGCGCGCGAAGCCGAAGACCGACGAAACAGCCAAGACCGTGGATACAGGCAAGGCCAGGAAAGTTCGCGCGAAGGCTACCGCTTCCGCAGAAGAAAACGATCCTTCGCCCGACTCTGAAACACAGGAAACCGAGGTTTCCGAGGACAAGTCGGACGGAAAGAAACGCAGCGGTTGGTGGCAGCGCACTTTCGGCGAATAATCGATAAATAGATATGCAGCCGGGCGGTCGCTTTGACCGTCCGGCTGTTTATTTTCAGCGCAACTAGAGACCGGCTTTGCGCGCCACCCCCCACTCGTTCCATCCGACCACACGCGGGGTTCCGGGCAGGTAGCCTTGGCCCAATGGCTCGACTTCAAACCCGCTTCCGCGAAACGCGGCTCCGATCGGCCGGGTCAATTTGCATCCCCCCGCGATCCGTTTCCACATTGGCTCGACCCGCTCCTGCCACCGGGCCACGTCGGCGTCGGGCGCGCGCCCGTGTTCGAGAAAAAAGGCGCATCCGCCAAACTTCATCACCCGGCGCAGTTCGCGCAGAACCTGCGGATGATCTTCGACCGAGCACAATGTGAATGTGCAAACTATGCAATCGAAAGAGCCATCGCGAAACGGGATCTCCTCCCCCACGCCTTCGCGCAGGTCTGCGGTCAATCCCTGTTTTGCGGCCGTGGCTCGGGCCATGTCCAGTAGGCCACCGTGAGGATCGATGCCCGAAAGGCTGGAGACTGTCCGCGGGTCATAATATTGCAGGTTAATCCCACCACCGCAGCCCAGTTCGAAAACGTCTCCGTGAGCTCGTGGCACGACCATGGCGCGGCGTTTCATGATTTGCGCGGCGGACCCTGCCCCGACGATCAGTCGCGGCAGAATGTGCTGATCGTACCAATCGCCCAATCCCACGCATTTCCCCTTCGCTCTCGCGCGCCGACCCCGAAATGATTGTAGCGGGTAAAACACCTGTGGAAACGGTCACGGCACAAGCCTCGGAAATGAAGCATGAAAAGGATCGAAATTGTGCTATAAGAGCGCAATGACGCAGGCTTCACCCCTCACTCGTCCTCGCGGACTCACGGGCCGCAAACGCATTTTGCTCTGGGGCGGAGCGGCGTTCGTGCTGCTCATTCCCTTGATCGCGATGGAGTTCACGGGCGAAGTTGCGTGGGAGCCCGGCGACTTCATCATTTTTGGAGCGATGCTTGCACTGTTGTGCCTCGCCGTCGAAATCTCGCTGCGGATGGCACGAAGCCGGCTGAACGCCGCGTTGGCGATTGGCATGGCAGTGCTGGTCTTTCTCCTGATCTGGGCCGAACTCGCCGTGGGAATATTCGATTGATCCTTCAGGCTGGCACAGGCTTGCCCGAATAGTCGAAAACCCTGCCGCTATCCGCAGGCGATAATCTCGAAAGCACGGATATCATGCTCGAGGCCGCATCGTCCGGTTCGGTAAGCTGGCCTTCGGGCAGATTGCTCTGAAACGGCCGTGACAACGCGCTGTCTACCGTGCCAGGGTGCAAGCCTACGACGACGCCTTCGCGGTGGGTTCGCCCCATCTCCAACGCGAAATTGCGAATCAGCATGTTGAGAGCGGCTTTCGATGCGCGGTAGGAATGCCACCCGCCCAGGCGGTTGTCCGAGATTGAACCGACCCGGGCCGAAAGTGCCGCGAAAACGAAGCGTCGATCGCGGGGCATCAAAGGCAGGACATGTTTCGCAATCAATGCCGGACCGATCGTGTTCACCGCAAAGATCCTCGCCATTGTATCAGGGTCGAGGCGGCGGAGGGTGCGCTCGGGAGCCGTTCCGTCGCCTAGCGACAGGATTCCGCTCGCAACGATGATCCATTCGGGCGGATGATCGGCCATGAGCTGTGCCGCAGAAACAATGCTTGGCTCGTCTTCCAGATCATAGGCAAATGGAACGAATGGCGTCTCGGCGGGCGTCTCACCTCGTCGTGAGCCCGCGAATATCTTTTCACAGCCCATCTCGGCGAGTTTCTCGCAGAAGGCACGGCCGATCGCGCCATTGCTGCCGAACACCGCGGCGCTGGCGGGAATGCGGCAATTCGCCTGTTGTCCCGGTGACGTCATGACACCCAAGCGCAGCAGGCTGCTTGCCGGTTCCCCGAGTCCGCGCCTTTGCTTTTTCTTTCGATCTCTCTCACGTGCTCTCCGCCTGTTGATCATGGTGCCAGTCCAGTGTGAAAACTTGCAAGCTGCGCGCCTTGCCTCCATCGGCCAAGCCGCTAGATAGGCTCCAAGCAATCACGGGATATTCAGCGTTATGGCGACCTTCACCCTCCCCAAGAACTCGATCATCCGCAAGGACGGCCAGGTCCACAAGGCTCAGGCCGCGGGCCGGGTGAAGAGTTTCAAGATCTACCGCTACGATCCCGACAGCGGCAAGAACCCGCGCTATGACCGCTTCGAAATCGATCTCGATGACTGCGGACCGATGGTGCTCGACGCCCTGTTTAAGATCAAGAACGAGATCGATCCGACTCTGACATTCCGCCGGTCGTGCCGCGAAGGTATCTGCGGCTCCTGTTCGATGAACATGAACGGCAAGAACGGTCTTGCCTGCACCACCGCGATTGAAGATCTGAAAGGCGAAATTCGCATCACCCCCCTGCCCCACATGGAAGTGATCAAGGACCTTGTCCCCGATTTCACCCATTTCTACGCTCAATATGCCTCGATCCAACCGTGGCTCCAGACGGTCAGCCCCACGCCGTCGGGCAAGGAGAGGCGACAGTCGCCCGAACAGCGCGAACAACTCGATGGCCTGTATGAGTGCATTCTGTGCGCCTGCTGTTCGACGGCCTGCCCTTCCTATTGGTGGAATTCGGACAAGTTCCTGGGACCGGCAATCCTGCTCCAGGCCTATCGCTGGCTGGCCGACAGCCGCGATGAAATGACCGGCGAGCGGCTCGACCAGCTCGAAGATCCTTACCGTCTCTATCGCTGCCACACGATCATGAATTGCGCGAATGTCTGCCCCAAGGGTCTTTCGCCGGCCAAGGCTATTGCCGAAACCAAGAAGATGATCGCCGAACGGGCGATCTGATTGGTGCTGCCTCCGGCCGTTTTCGACCATCAGCCCGACCCGGACAATCCGGGATGGCATGGCTGGAATCTCAAGGACGACACCCTGTTCAACGGCGCGGTGATGGGCAAGCTCATTACCCGCAGCGAGGGCGACAAATGTCGCCTGAGAATGTTTCCCGAAAGGCGACACCAGAACCTGCAAGGCGTGATCCACGGCGCGGTCACACTCGGCCTGATCGACATCGCGCTTTTCGCGACGATGCATGTCAGCGGCAAAGGTGCCGCCGGACCCTCGGTCACTCTGGAACTTTCGACGCAGTTCATTGGTTCCGGCGATCCGTTGCGACCGGTCGATGCGCTGACCGAGATCATGCGCGAAACCGGCAAGCTCGTCTTCGTCCGCGGCGAAGTGCTGCAAGATGATGACAAGGTCGCCGCCTATAGCGGGATCATCCGTAAATTCGCGGCCCGGACCAACGGCTGATGGGCGGTCTGCTGGCGCGCTACGAGGCCTTGATCGGCGATGGCCAGCTGCAGCCCGATCCGGCGCAGCGGCTTGCAGCAGAACGGCTTCAGAAATTGCAGGACGAACTCGAGGCGGGGCCTGAGAAAAAGGGCTGGTTCGCCCGGCTGACCGGAACCGCTCCCGCGCGGCGCGACCCGCGCGGAGTGTATATGTGGGGCGGCGTCGGGCGCGGCAAATCGATGTTGATGGACCTGTTCGTCGAGACCCTGGCCATCGAGCGCAAACGCCGAGTGCATTTCCATGCCTTCATGCTCGAAGTGGACGCGCTGGTCACCCAGGCACGCGAAGCGAAGCGCGAGCAGCCCTTCATGAGCGTGGCGATGCAGATTTCAGAGAAAGTGGGGTGCCTCGCCTTTGACGAGATGGTCGTCACCAACACCGCCGACGCGGCGATCATGGGGCGATTCTTTGGCACGCTGATCGAATCCGGCACGATCATCGTGACAACTTCGAATCGCCCGCCGCACGACCTCTACAAGGATGGCCTCAACCGCTCGCTGTTCCTGCCGTTCATCGAGCTTGTCGAGCGAGAGATGGACGTGATCGAGCTGAACGGGCCGACCGATTACCGGCTCGACCGGCTGGGAGGTCTGGAAAGCTGGCACACGCCGTTGGGCGATGAGGCCACGGCGCAGGTCCGCGAAGCGTTCTTTCGCCTTACCGATTTCGAGCCCGAGGATGCCGACCACGTGCCCTCAACCGAACTCGATCTTGGCGGCGGGCGCTCCTTGCACGTTCCCAAGGCGCTGAAGGGCGTCGGCGTCTTCAGTTTCAAGCGATTGTGCGGAGAGAACCGCGGCGCAGCGGATTACCTGGCGATCGCGCGCGAATTCCATACCGTCATCGTGGTCGGGATTCCGCGGATGGGTCCGGAAAACCGCAATGAGGCGATCCGTTTCACCAAGCTGATCGACGCGCTTTATGAGAACCGGGTGAAGCTGTTCGCGACCGCCGCGGCTCCGCCCGAGGACCTATACATCACAGGCGATGGCAGTTTCGAATTCGAACGTACGGTGAGCCGGCTCAAGGAAATGCAGAGCCGCGAATACATGGCACTCGGCCACGGGGCCGAGGTTTGACCTCAGGCAGCAGCTAGCCGCTCGGCAAGCCGGGTTTGCGCTGCGACCAGCCTACCCATGACCTTGAGGTCCTGCTCGCTCAGTCCGAGCGCGGTGTCGGCCCAGATTTCCGTGATCCGGTTAAGTTCGGCCACGTCGAGGTTCCAGACACGCTTGGTCGCCCTGCGCGCCCCGACCAGACCCCCATGGCGGCGCTCGGATTTCTTGATGAAATCGCGCGTGGCATTCAGCCCATCACCAGGTTCGGCGATGGCGTGGACGAGCCCAAGCTCGAACATCTGCTCGGCCGTGTAAGTCTCGTTGGAAAGGATCAGCCGATCTGCCATTGCCGTCCCCAGCTTGCGGGAAAGCAGCGCGTGGGCTCCCATGCCGGGATAGAGCCCGAACATGATTTCGGGCAGACCGAAGGTGGCCTGACGTTCGGCGATAATGAAGTCGAAAGACAGCAAAGCTTCGAACCCACCCCCCAACGCGGCGCCCTGCACCAGCCCAATGGTCAGCATGGGAATGTCGAGTGTGCGGATATTGCGGTCGAGAATGGCGCAACAGCGGTGGCCGTATTCGACCAAGCCATCGCGGTCCCTCTCGCGGATCAGTTTATGAAACAGGTCGAGATCGCCGCCGAAGCAGAACACGTCCGATGCCCGGCTGCCGAGCACGAGGTAGCGAAGGGGCACTTCGCGCGCGCCAAACCCTGCGCTTATCAGTTCCTGCCAACGCTCGAAGTCCCGAAGCATCGTCGGGGTAAAACTCGGTCGTCCCTTGGGGTTCATGTAAGTCCAGAGAGCCGCGGCGCAATCATCATAGAAGACGTCCAGCTCACTTAACGCGAACAGTTCTTCCGGTATCGAAGAATGGAGAGTGCTTTCGACGAACAATTCTTCGTCGGCTGTCAGTGGAACTGCCCTGCTCGCGCCGCTGTCCATACTGCAAATCCCCTCGCGACTATAAGCTCGTCAGCTGATTTGCATCAGACGACCGGAAAACAATCTTTTCGAATGTTTCCAGTCAGAATCTAAACATCAGAGGAGTCGATTGGCAATCGTTTAATGAATTTTAATCACTTGGTGCATCACGAAATGGGGCAAGTGAGTCGAAAAAGACACATCTGGGTTACGCACTATCCCTGAATGCCAAGCCGCATGAGCGACTTGTCGAGCATCAGCAATTGCCACAGGATCCGCGAATTGTCGCTTCGCCCTGCAATATGCGCATCGGCCAGCGCGCCCAGGATTCCGCTGTCGAACCACCCGGTTTCGGCGAGCATCGAACTGTGCGCTATCGCCCTTGCCTCTTCCTGCAGGGGCCCACGCAGCCAGGCAGCGATCGGAGTGACGAAGCCCTGCTTGGGTCGGTAGAGCACGTCATCGGGCAGATAGCGCTCCATCGACTTCTTGAGCAGGAACTTGCCCGTCGAACGCCTCACCCGCATCTTCTCGGGAAGCCGCGCCGCGAATTCGACAAGCCGGTGATCGAGCAAAGGTTCGCGCGCCTCGAGACTGACCGCCATACTGGTGCGATCGACCTTGGTCAGGATGTCACCGGGCAACCAGAACTTGAGATCGGCATATTGCGCCCTGTCGAGCCCTGATCGCGCGGGAGCGCCTCTCATCAACTCGACCAGTTCGTCTTCCGCGCGTGAACCCTGAAGGCCGCTTGCGAAATCACCAGAATAGATCGCACTGCGTTCGCCCGGCGTGGTGACCGAGAGCCCGCGCGCGTAACCTTCCTCTCCACTCTCGGCGAGCGCGAGCAACGTCGCCTTGGCGCGTAGCGGGCGCGGGGCCCAGTCCGCCTTGGGCCAGGCGCGCCCGAGCGTGCCGAAGACGCCTTCGCGCAAGCCTCGGGGGATCGCTCCCCTCACCCGCTCTTCATGGTGATGGAATACCTGACGACGGTAACCGGCAAATGCCTCGTCCGCGCCGTCACCCGACAGCGCGACAGTCACCTTTTCGCGGGCCAGGGCGCAAACCCGCCAGGTCGGCAGGGCGGAGGCGTCGGCAAAGGGTTCATCGAACATCGCTGCAAGCTGATCGAGCGCGGCAAAGTCGTCCTGCCCCACGATCCGCGTCGTATGGTCGGCACCGAAACGGTCCGCGACGCGCTGAGCGTAGGCCGTCTCGTCGAGAGCCGCGACGTCGAAACCGATCGAACAGGTGCGAACGGGTTCGGCGCTCGCCTCGCTCATCAATGCGACGACGCTCGACGAATCCACACCGCCCGATAGGAACGCACCAAGCGGCACGTCAGCCACCATGCGCGACTGGACGGCCTCACGTAGCAAATGGACAAGGCGCGCCGAAAGGTCGGCCTCGCTACCGCTCTCGCGCTGCGAGAAGTCGATGTCCCACCAGCATTGCTGCTTCGGCAAGCCCTTGCCGTGTTCGAGCAGCAGAAAGTGACCGGCTGCCAGCTTTTCCACCCCGTTCAGGATGCAATGGCTGTCGGGCACGTAACCCCATGCAAAATAGGCATCCAGAGCGTGCGGATTGATCGTTCGCCGCAAGAGCGGGTGGGCAAGAATGCCCTTCAATTCCGACGCAAAGGCGATGCTTCCGTCCGAAAGGCGAGCAAGGTAAAGAGGCTTTACTCCGAACCGGTCCCGCGCGAGGAAAAGTTGCCGCTTGTCGCGATCGTAAAGCGCGAAGGCGAACATGCCTTGCAGCCGATCGAGACAATCAACGCCCCAGCGTCGCCATGCAGCGAGAATGAGTTCGGTGTCGCCCTGCGTGCGAAACCGCACACCTTGTCGTTCGAGTTCCACGCGCAATTCGCGAAAATTGTAAATCTCGCCATTGAAGACCAGCACCGCGCTTCCGTCAGCGGAATGCATCGGTTGAGGAGAGCCTTCGATATCGATCACCGAGAGACGCCGGTGCCCCAATCCAACCCCGCGGTCGGTCCACACGCCAGAGCCGTCCGGCCCGCGATGCACCATCGTCTCGCACATGCGAACGATCCGCGCAGGATCGACCGGCTTGGGCGTTTCGAGATGAAAAATTCCGGCGATCCCGCACATGCGCTGACGGCCTATCCGATCGGGACCGGCCCGACAATCGCGGCAAGCATTCCGGCGGCGAGGATCATCGCCGCGACCGCTCCGCCAATGGCGGAATGCGATGCTGTGGCAGCTTCGGCTTCGCCTATCCAGGGCCAGCCGGAGAGAGCCTGTGCATCCCAGCCCTGCTTGTCCGGATCGCGTTCGAAAAAGCGCCATGCCCCCGCAAGGAGGAGAGCAACGACAAGCGCGAAGAACAGCCACCCGTATACGATGTGGTCAAAACCTTCGGCGAATGCGATGCCTTCGCTCTGCGCGACGTAGATCGTGCCGAATGCACGCACCCCGTTGGCCAGGATCGGGATCACGATCGAGGCGGCAAGGAAAGCGACGCGACGCGTCCAGCTTTCGAACCGGGTAAACGCGACAAGGACTGCGAGAGTGACCATCGCGACGAGGAATTTCACGCCCGAACACGCCTCTGCGACGATGAAGAGCCCGACCGGAGTATCAATATAGATCCCGTCGACCTCGGCCGGGATGCCGCTCCACAAGGTCAGCGCAACGGCGATTTTCGCGGTTACGAATTGCAGGGCCGGTATGAGTTCGTCGCCGAACGGCACAAGAAATGTTGCGAAGCCGATCGGTAGTGCGAGCAGCAAGGATGCGCGCAGGCCGAGCGCCGCGATGATCGCGCCCTGGACCGTGCCGACCGCTCCTGCGTGAGCGAGCAGATTGATCCCGGTGATCCGCCCGGCGAACCAGAGCACGAGCGCTGCAGCAACAAGGCCCAGACCCGGCAGGAAAGCAATCGGCTCGGTCTGCCACAGATCATCGCGCTTGAGCCACACCAGCCAACCGATGATCGGCGGCACGAACAGGATGTGGTTGTAGGTATCGATGTTCCACCACTGATGAAACATTTCACCCCACTCTCGGGCGGTCAGAAGTGCCAGCGCCGCCACGCAAAGTCCGAGTAATCCGATGGCTTTACGCCATTGCAGAATTCGCTCGCCGGGTCCGGCAAGCGGCGCGGACAGATGCGTGGCTGTTTCAGGCTGCATGGCGCGCTCCGGCATTGGGGCCGCGCACGAGCGCTTCGAACGGATCGAGCATTGTGTCCCAAGCGTGGTGTTCGAGAACGAATTGCCTGGCGCTTGCGCCCATCGTCGAACGCGCCTCGCGGTCACGCAGGAAAGGATCGACTCGTGCGGACATCGCGGCCGGATCGGGAGGCGCGATCAGCCAGTGTTCGCCATCCACCGCGTCGATCCCGACAGCCGCGTCGGGTGTGAGCAGCACCGGCTTTGCCAGAGCCATTGCCTC
>JBFHIF010000028.1:0-9092 GCA_041596595.1 Erythrobacter sp.
GATGTCCTCGCCGAGCAGCGCCTGAACGATGAAATTGGACACGACCCGCCCATCGGCATGGTGCATCCGGGGGCCATAGGTGTTGAAGATCCGGGCGACCTTGATCTGCAGATCGTGCTGGCGGCGATAGTCGAAGAACAGCGTCTCGGCACACCTTTTGCCCTCGTCATAGCACGAGCGCGGGCCGATCGGGTTGACGTTGCCCCAGTATTCCTCGGGCTGCGGGTGGACGTGCGGATCGCCGTAGACCTCGCTGGTGGAAGCCTGGAAGATCTTGCATCTCAGCCGCTTGGCAAGGCCCAGCATGTTGATGGCACCATGCACGCTGGTCTTTGTGGTCTGCACCGGATCGTGCTGATAGTGCACCGGCGATGCGGGACAGGCGAGATTGTAGATCTCGTCGACCTCGACATAGAGCGGCATGGTGACGTCATGACGCAGAAATTCGAAACGCGGTTCATCGTGCAGATGATCGATGTTGCGCTTGGTCCCGGTAAAAAGGTTGTCGGCGCACAATATCTCGTGCCCCTGCTCAAGCAGGCGATCGATCAAGTGCGAGCCGATAAACCCGGCCCCGCCGGTAACCAGGATGCGTTTGCGGGATTCGTAGATGCGGGCCAAATCGTCTTCCTGTTATCCTTTGGTCCTCGCTCCAAGAGCGAAGCCGGTCGATTGATCGAGGGTGCCCATAGGCGATTCAGTCGAAATTGCCACCCGTCTCGCGGTTGTGCCACCGCCACGCTGTCGAGATCAGAGTCTTAATATCGGAGTGCTTCGCCTCGAACCCGAAAGCCTGCCGTGCGCGTGCGGGATCGGCGACCAGGACCGGCGGATCGCCCGGACGGCGATCGCCAATGGTCACCGGAACATCGCGGCCGGTAATCGCGCGCACCGCCTCGATGATTTCCATCACGCTGGTCCCCGATCCGGTGCCCAGATTGTAGCGTTCAAGCCGGCCCGGCTCGCAGCTTTCGAGCGCTCTGACATGCGCCATGGCGAGATCGGTCACGTGGATGTAATCGCGCACGCAGGTCCCGTCGGGCGTGTCGTAATCGTCGCCGAGCACGGTGATGGCTGGACGAGTGCCCTTGGCCGCGTCGAGGACGAGCGGGATAAGGTGCGTTTCGGGATCGTGGCATTCACCGATCTCGCCCTCGTGGTCAGCGCCCGCAGCGTTGAAGTAGCGCAAGGCGATCGCGCCGATATCATGGGCGCGCGCATGGTCGGCAAGCATCTGCTCGCACATCAGCTTGGTGTGTCCGTAAGGATTGATCGGCGCACAGGCCTGGTCCTCGGTAATCGGGAGAACCGCCGGGATACCGTAGACCGCACAGGTGCTCGAAAAGATGATCCGCCGCGTTCCGCACTGCACCATCGCGTCGAGAACCGAGGCGAGGCCGCCGACATTGGTACGGTAATACATATTCGGCTTTTCGACCGATTCACCGACATAGGCGAGCGCGGCAAAGTGCATCACCGCGTCCACGCCGTGATCCTCGATCGCCGAGCGGACAGCGTCGGTGTCGCAGATGTCACCCTCGACCAGCGGACCCCATTTCACCGCCCAGCGATGCCCGGTCCGCAAATTGTCGAAGGCCACCGGTTCGTGCCCGGCTTCGGCCAGGGCCTTGCAGGCGTGGCTGCCGATATAGCCGGCGCCTCCGGTAACTAGAACTTTCATCCGATCTTGCTCCTTCGGGCAGGGCGTGGCGCGCCCGGCCCCGAATATCCTTAAGCTGCGGCCGTCACGCCTTCCGGCCGATCCGTTCTTTTGCGAGTATGGCCGTCATCCCTTCGTAGACGGCCATCATGAAGGCGTAGGTGAAGCCCGCGCTGCCATCGCGAAATCCCTGCCGCACGAAATAGATGTAAACGAACCGGGCGACCGGTCGCAGGGCAAGCGGAATGCGGGCCGCGCGCGCCTTTGCCGCGCGCCGGGCGGACGCACCATCGCCGCCCTCGCTGACGACAGATCCATTCGCCCGGTAATCGGCGATGAGCGCGGCTTCGTCATCGGCATAGCGCAGATGCTTTTCGAGCCACGGGCGCATGCCATGCGAAAAGTTGAAATGGAGATAGGGCTCCTCGATCTGCCCCATCCTTTCAGGCGGCAGGTCCTCGCGCTGGCCGTGTCCGACCTGGACGAACCGCATCCTCTCGCGATGGCCAAGCCGCGCCTGGTAGGTCGGATACATGCCAGCATGTTTAAGCCATTGGCCGAACAGCATCGTCTTTGACGGGACGTAATATCCGTCAATGCCTTCGACAGGCTCCAGCGCCTCGATCGCGGCACGAAAAGCCGGGGTCGCGACCTCGTCCGCGTCGAGATGAAGCACCCATTCGTGTTTCATCTCACCCTGATCGAGCCCGAAATTGCGCTGGGCGGCAAAATTGTCGAACGGTCTTTGAACTATGCGCACGCCGTATTGGCGGGCGATTTCGAGCGTGCGATCGGTGCTGCCCGAATCGACGATCACGATATCGTCGCACCACGACAGCGCATCGAGGCAGCGGGCGATGTTGATCTCCTCGTTGAAGGTGAGGATCAGCGCAGAGACTTTCATCCGGCCCCGTCCTCCGCCCCAGCCATCGTCCCAGCCTCGGCCCGCACGCCGATCGACGCCGCCGGATTGCCGCCGAACACCTTGCCTGCCGGAATATCCTTCATCGTCACCCCGCGCGCGCCCAGGATCGCGCGCTCGCCCACCGTCACGCCAGGCCCGACAAACGCATCGGCGCAGATCCAGGCGTCTTCCTCGATGACCAGCGGTGTCTTGACCAGCGGCATGGCGGGATCGCGCCAGTCATGGGTGCCCGCGCAAAGATGGGCATATTGCGAGATTGTGGCGCGTGCGCCAATTCGGATCGGGCCGAGCGCATAGAGGATCGCGTGATCACCCACCGCGGCCTGCTCGCCAATGTCGAGGTTCCAGGGAATCGTGATCCGGGCTGTCGGATAGATATGCGCGTCGGCACCGACCCTCGCCCCGAACAGCCGCAGCAGCATCCGCCGCCAGCCCCAGAAGACCCGCGGACTGAAACGGAACAGCGGGGTCGCCAGAGCCCAGGCCGCGCGCCCGGCCTGTTCGCGGCTCGTCCATTTGCGTGCAGCCCGGTTGGAGGTGATATCGCGTGCCATGAGGCCCGATCTAGCCGCCCGCCACAGCAACGCAAGCCGGAGCCTCGCCGCCGGAGATCATCCAGCGATAGACCGCGAGGTGTTCACGCGCGACTCCCGGCCAGCTGAACCGTTCCTCGACCAGCCGACGCCCTGCCTCTCCGAGAGGCGCAAGGTCAGCGTCGCACAGAGTCTGTTCGAGGGTCGACGATAGCGCGCCAGGTTCTGTCTCGATCTCGATCGCCGCGCCGTGAGCGAAACCCTCGGGCAGATTGCATTGGCGGGTCATCAGAACAGGGAGCCGATAGGCCCAGGCTTCGAGAACCGACATCGGCAAGCCTTCGGAATAGGATGGGAGAATAAAGGCATCGGCGTCACGCAGCAGTGCGTCCTTGGCCGCTCCGAATGCTGGCCCGGGCAGGGTCATGCTGTCTTCCAGCCCGCGTTCGGCGATCTGTTTCGCCAGTGGCTCGGCGTGGCCGCCATCGTCCCAGCCTGCGATCACCACTTGCCAGTCGCGTCTGAGGCTGGGCCGGCGTGAACAGACAAGCGCCCAGGCATCCACGAGTTCGGCCAGCCCTTTCTTGGGATGGATGCGCCCCAGGAACAGCAAGGTGCGGCGACCCTCGCTCTCGCGCCGGGGGGCGATATCGGGAAGGTCGGTCGCGTTGGGAATGACCGCGATCGGATTGGCAAGCCCAAAGGCACGCATTGCGGTGGCTTCGGACGGGTTGAGGGCATGAAGGCAATCGGCCTCGCGCAGATTGCGGTCTTCGAACCACGCACCGACCAGCTTTTTCTTCCATCCCGAGTTCTTCAGCGCCCAAGGATCGAGCATTCCGCGCGGGGAAATCATCACCGGACGGCCAGTGCGTCTTTTCCAGCGGTTCACGTCTCGCGAGTGCAGCTGCCAGAGCCCATGCAGGTGAAGCACGTCATGGTCGCCTTGCGCGATCGTGCGAGCCATGTCGGGCGCATGGGGGAAGACCTTAGCCAACCGGGTCGGCAACACGATCGGATCGAGCGGCGCCCATTCCCCGCGGTCCTCGCGGCTGTATTCGTCCTCGAGCGCATAGACGCTCACGTCGGCTCCGGCCTGTGCGAGGTGGATCGCCGACTTGCGAACCGAATTGAACAGGCCGCCGGCTTTTCGCGACATCGAGCCAGTGACGATTCCAAGCGAAATCGGGCGAGTCATGATTTCTCGGCCAATGCGGTGCGCGCAATCGCGACATCGAGTGCGCGCCGGGCGAGGAAACCAGGGCGGGCGTCGTTGTTTCGGGTCGCCAGCGCGGCCTGCATCAGCCCTTCACCGAACTTTTGCGGGCTGACCCGTTCAACCCTCTCATTGGCTGCCTGGATAAGCTTTGCACGGTCTTCCAGACCGGCCAGCCTCGCCAGGGCGTAGGTGATTGCGTCGGTGTCGAAGGGGTCGAAGGCAAATCCCGTGACCCCGTCCTCGATCAGGAATTCGGTGGACCCGCAGCGGTTCGAAACCGCGACCGGCAAGCCCGAGGCCATTGCTTCGTTGATCACCAGTCCCCATTGCTCGGTCGTGCTCGCATGAACGAAACCTCCAGCCGTGGCGTAATAGCGCGGCAGCGCCTCGACCTGGAGGAAGCCGGGAAGGTGCACGAACCGGGCCAGACCGAGCTCGGCGATACGGGCTTCGATCCGGGGTCGCAATTCGCCGTCTCCGAGCAGGACCAGAGGCCAGTCCGCCGGGTCATCCGCCCGCCCCTTGCGGAACGCGGCGTAGGCATCGAGCAGCCGCAACAGGTTCTTCTTTTCGATGAAGCGGTTCGAAGCGAGGAAATAGCGGCCCCGCGCAGCTTGGGGCAACATACCTGCGATTTCAGGGGGCAGGTCGGGCGCGGCCCGCCATTCCGCCGCAGCCTCGCGGAAATAGGCATTGTCGACGGCGTTGTAGCCGCGAAAGATGCTGTCACGCTCCAGTCCAAGCGACGCGAGGTAATCGACCTGGCTGTCACTGGTCGCGAGCCCGGCCGAAAAATGCGCGACAATCCCGCGCTTGATCGCCTCTGTCAGAGGCTTGCGTTCGAAGTCCCAGCTATTGGTCTCGCTCATGCAGATGACGGGGATCCCCCGCGCCCTCGCCCAGCGCAGGGTGGCAAGATCGATCACCGTCGCCCAGCCGCAAACCGCGATTGCATCGGGTTCGAAAGGCCCAATGCGCTCGTCCAGCCGCATCGCGATCAGGCCCGGATCGGCTTCCTCGCCCGGCGCTTCGGTGAGAACCGTATACGCAAGATCGCGAGGAAGATCGGGGCGGCCCCAGTCATAGATCGAGCGGTGCGGCGCAGCCTCGACAGCGAGGATCTCGGCCTGCCGCATCGCGCCTTCGATGCGGGCAACGTGGTAGGGCCCGAACCGGTCGAACACGATCGCGATCTTCATGAAAAGGCCCGCATGTGGGATTCGAAAACGTGCCGCGCCCATTCGCGCGAGGCCTGTCCTTTCGTCCGCGTCGGGCTGCCGCGCTGGGCGGCGCGTTCGAGCCATGACCCGGTGGGAACGTGGAACCCTGTCTTGGCGCGTTCGCGCACCTCGTCGGGCAGGGGAACGCTCGGCGCCCGTGAGAGTGCGGCCTTTCCGCGCCGTCCTTCGAGCAGCGGCGTGACGTGGGCGACCTTGCGAAGAAACTCGACGTCGACGAACGGCGTGCGGATCTCGAGGCTGTGCGCCATCCCCGACCAGTCCGAATCCCTCAGCAACTGGTTGTTCATGTAATGCGCGCCTTCGAGGGCCGCGATCCTCGCCGTGTCGTTTACCGGGTCGGGGTCGAGGGTGGCTTCGAGCGCCCCAAGCGGATCGAGTTCGCCCAGGCCTTCTGCAACGAATGCCTGGTCGCCCAGCAAATCACTCAGTTCCCAGGGCATGAACAGCCCGCGCTTTAGCAGGTAGGCCCCGGGATAAGTGCCGCCATATTCGGCCATCCCGGCGATCTTCGGGTTGTTGCGCGTGACGCCGCTCGCGACGAGCACCATCCGCGCGAGCCGCCCCAGCCACTGATGGCTCTTGAAGGCACGCATTTTCGATACCCAGCCGGGAATATCTCCAAAGCTGGGATATCCGGCGAGAAGTTCATCGCCGCCCATCCCCGACAGCGCGACCTTGAGCCCGGCTTCATGCGCTGCCTTGGAAACAAAGTAGGTGTTGACCCCGTCGATCGTCGGTTGGTCCATCTGGTCGAGGATCACGGGCAGATCTTCGAAAAACTCCGCCTCGTCGACAAAGCGAACGATATGGCGCGCACCGTAGAACTCGGCCATTTGCGCAGCGATGATCGACTCGTCCTCGCTGGTCCCCTTGAACTCGGAAAAGGCCAGAGTGATAGCCCTGATCTTCTCCGCGCCCGCGTCGCGCATCAGTCCGAGCAGCGAACTCGAATCGATCCCGGCGGAAAGGAACAGTCCCACCTCGACATCGGCAACGAGGTGAGCGGCGACGCTGTCGACCGCCGCCTCGCGCACGATGGCGTCGATGTCATCAGGGTGTGCGGGTTGCTCCGCTCCCGCCCTGAGATGCTCGGTAAGCGAGAAATACGGGGTCGCGGCGCCTGCTCCCGCCTGGTCGACCCACAGGTAATGCCCTGCCGGTAGCGCGCGGATCGCATCGTAAAAGGTATGCGGCTCGGGCACGCTGCCCCACAGGTAGAAGCCCACCACCCCGGCGGGCGAGGGCCGGTTACTGATCGCCCCACCTGCCATCAACGCCTTGACCTGGCTGGCGAAGCGGAAGGTCTTGCCATCGTCGCTGAAATAGACCGGCTTTATTCCGTAGGGATCGCGCGCGAGAAATAGGCGCTGGCGCTCGTTATCCCAGATCGCATAGCCGAACATTCCGCGCAGCATGCGCACCGATTGATCGCCATGCCTGGCAAACAGCTCGAGCAAGACCTCGGTGTCGGAATGGGTGCGGAATTCCACGCCTTCGCGGACGAGTTCGTCCCGAAGTTCGCGGTAATTGTAGATCTCGCCGTTGAAGGTGATGACGTAGCGACCGCAAGAGCTGCTCATCGGTTGGCTTGCGCGATTCGACAGGTCGATGATCGAAAGCCGCCGATGCCCGAGCGCCGCGCGCCCGTCCTCGCTCCACCACTCGTCCGCGCCATCCGGACCGCGCGGGGTCATGCGGTCGCGCGTCGCGACCAGCTCCGACCTGTCTGGCGCGCTGGCCGAAGCGTGATAGGAAATGATGCCGTTGATCCCGCACATCGGATCAGGGCTTTCCGCTCGCGGTGGCCAGTTGCGGGCGCGATTCACCGCGGTAATTGTCCAGCGCCCTGAAGTCGCCGCGATGCACGCCCTCGAGCGAGCGGACGAACAGGCTTTCCCACTCCGAATGGCCATACGCCTGCGAACGGCGCTTTGCGGCTTCGGACATTTCCGCACGGCGCTCGCGATCTTCGCAGATCGTCTCGAGCGCGCTTGCGATCGCTTCACCATCGCGCAGGTCGACATAGATGCCGGCCTCGCCGTCGGTAAAATCGACCCCCGCATTGCGGGTTACCACCACGGGCAAGCCCGCACTCATCGCTTCGAGAACCACCCCGGCGGACCCTTCGGCAAGTGAAGGCAGCACGAACACGTCGGCGCGCGAGTATTCCGCAATCATCCGGTCCTTCGAAATATGCCCCAGCAATTCAACGTTGTCGCCTTCGAGCTGGGAGGCGGCCTCCTCGCCGATATCCCCGGCGAAAACGAAGGTGTAACCTTCGTTGCGCGTCGCCAGCAGCTCGGCTGCGCGCTTCACATATTGGGGGCCCTTGCGCAGCGAAACCGATCCCGCGAACAGGATCCGGCGCGGTTCGGCCTGGGTGGCTGCCGGAAACGTAAGGCTCGAACCATAGGGGACCAGGAGGCACTTGTCGCGATAGGCCTCGCCATAGGCTGCGACATCATCGATGACCGATTGCGCGGGGCAGAACAGAGCGTCGCAATCCTCGAGCATGTCGTGCGTGAACGATTCATAGCGATCGTTGAGAACATCGTCGAAAGCGGCTTCGCCCCATTGCGGAAACAGGTGACATTCCTCGTTCACGATCTTGTGAGCGGAAGGAATGATGAACACGTCCGAAACGATTTTCGCCTCGGGGGAGGCGCGGTCGCGAAGGCCGTGCCCTCCCGCATAATACTGGGTGAAATGCACGCTGGTCTGCTCCAGGTCAGCCCGTGTAACGGGCCAGTCTTCGGGGCGGCCGTCGCGGTTATGGCGCGCCGAAGGAGGGAACAGCCTGATCTTGGATTGCGGGATTTCCGCGACCGTGCGCCGAGCGAACTTGCCGCGCAACGCAGCGGTGGGAGCAAGCGCCCTGAGCAGTTTCGCGCCGATGTGATCGGCCAGCGCAAAGTCCGTATACAGGCGCTGCAATGCCCCCGCCCGGTGGAGGAAGCGCGACTGGAGATAATTGTGCCGCGCTCCCGGCTGAAAGACTGTGACCTTCAATGGCTTACTCATAATTTTTATGCCGCATAGCGAGGCATCGGCTGCCTCGCTTTCGTGGTCGCACGCCACGCCGGAACAGTCAGCCCCACGAGGGCGAAGTAGGTCAGCGTCTGGGGTGCGATCAGGCTGAGATCGGCGGAAGCGGCCGTGACGGCCACGGGAATGATCAGGACGAGAAAGATTTCCTTCCTCGGACTGCGGAACCGGCCGCGTTCGAGCCAGGCGAGAAAATATCCGATCGGGAAGAACAGGAGCCCTCCTAGCAGCCAGAACTGCTGATAGGCCTGAGCGAACCCCATCGGCGAGATATAGAACAGGAACTGCGAGAACGTCGTATCCTGATATTCGGTGACAGCCATCATCAGCGCAGCCTTGCGCTCGTCGCCCTGTGACAGCACATATCCCAGCGCGAGGATATGCAGAAAGCGCGGCGCGGCCAGAAAGGTTTTGTCATGGGAGGTGATGTTGAACGGCACGCCGGCTTGCGCCAGATGATGCATCTGGA
>JBFHIF010000029.1:0-9085 GCA_041596595.1 Erythrobacter sp.
GTAGCGAAGGCCGATCGTCGCGGTTAGCTTTTGCGTCAATTGCCACTCGTCTTCGATGTAGAAGGCCAGCTGGGTCTGGTCGGTGCCGAAGCTCTGGGGACGTAGCTCTACCGCATAGTTCACCACTGCGGGATCGAGCGCGAGGACATCGTTGGCTGTCAAACCCAGCCCCGCTCTTCCTTGCCTCAGCGATGCCAGCTGTGCGTCCGTTAGCCGGACCGTGTAATTCCCGTCCGGGTTGCCACCACCGAACAAGTTTATCCGCGTCTGGATCACGTCAATTCCTGCGGACAAGGTGTGCTCCGCGAGGTAACGCCGCACTCGGTGCGTCGTCTGCCATGTTTCTTCGAGACTGTCGAATACGAAGCCGGGATGCCCGACCACGCCAGCAGTCAGCCCGCTGGCATCCTGGATCGTGACCTGCGGCCCCGGACCATTGACCGGTTCGCCATAATCCCACCGGAAACGGCTGAACTGAAACGCCCCGTCGTAACTCAGCCCGGTTCCCGAATAGCTCGCACTTGCCGCGACCAGGGTCGAATTGCGCTCCTGGTCGGACCCAGCAGAGGGAAAGGTGACATTCCCGCCTCCAAGGCCGCCTCCGGGACGGTCGATTGTAACCCGGCCCACGTTTGCACGCAGCGAAAGCGTCCAGTCATCGGTCAGCCTGTGATCGACCCGCATTGACCCCAGATCGAAGCGATTGTTACCGGTGACATTCTCGACCACCCCCAGGCGAGGTGCGTCGACCGTCTGCTCGTTGTAATCCCGGGTGAGTTCGAAGTTCAAATAGAAGAACGTCCGATCGCGCTTGATCGGTCCGCCGAGGCTCGCCCCGGCCTGATAGCGCTCGAAGCTTTCTCCGACAGGGTTACCGGAAAGGTCTCTCCTCGGAAATGCCGATCGAGCGTCGAGCGGTCGGCCGGGTCGAACCAGCGTGTATATCTCACCGTGAAATTCGTTCGAGCCCGACGGCGTGGTGTAGTTCACGATGCCGTTTGCCGTGCGCCCATATTCAACCGAATAGGAATTCGCGAGCACGGTCACCTCTCGCACGAAACCCAGCGGGACGGGGAATTTGATCCCGCCGAGAAAGTTCTCGTTATTGTCGAGACCATCGATGAGATAGTTGGTGTTAAGCCCGTTCGATCCGTTGATCGAGATCGGAGGAGCTTCCGGGAAGAACCCGGTTGAGGGAACGACGTTGGGAAGCCGCACCAATGCTCCGATGACGTCGCGACCTTCTATCGGTATGTCTGCAAGCTCGTCCTTGCCGATGGTAGCCGAAACCTCAGCGTTGACCATATTGAGATCGGAAATGGAACGCAGCCCCGTCACTACAATTGGATCCCCTCCGCGCCTAAGGAGAAGCGTCACGCTGCTGGTATGATTCGCCCGCAAAGAAATCTCGCGCGACGTCGACTTGGATCGAGAATCACCCAGCGCATTCGCAGAAACCGTGTAATTGCCTGCTGTCGTGAGGCCGTCGACCCTGACCTGACCTTGATCATCAGTTCGAAAGGTCCGCTCATACCCGATCTGATCGTTGATAATGCGAACTTGGGCGCCGGATATGGCCTCGCCGCTCTGCTCGTCCAAGACTCCGATCGTGATCCCGGCCTGCTGAGCGTGGGCCGGCGACGCACAGACCACGCCAATGCCCGCAGTGACGCTGAGTTGAAGGGCACTGATTCTCATTTGCCCGGTTCGATCCAGCTATACTTCTGCATTGAAGCCGGCAACGCGATTATCGCTTGGTCCGACGCGTTTCGAGCCAGCTGTCGAGCGACCAGCGATCTTCCTCTCGCATGGCGACCAGCAACAGGCTGGCAAAAGCTAGAGCGAGTGACGGGAAGAACAGGACATTGCTGGTCTCGGAAGTCAGCAGATACAGCCCGAGAGGATCGAGCAGATATCTCCAGATCGTCAATGCGCCGAACACCAGGACCACAGCCTGTGCGATAAGGGCAAATCGCCGGAAGAGACCGATGATCACGAACACACCGATGATGAGCAGCGCCGCGCCCCAGACCACCTGGATGGTCTCGTCCGCCCCGATCCCGGAATAATATTTCGCGCTCACCCCTGCACCCTTGTCAGGTGCCATCACGCGGATGAGACCCCAGACGACGAGGAGGAGAGCGGTTGCGACACGCAGACCCGCCAGTGCAAATTGCTTCATCGGTTTTTGCCTCTAACTCGCGGAGGTATTCAGTCTGCGCTGTTCGCTGATTGAGCCAAGCCGACCGAAGACACACCCAATTGGTTCTGCCCTAGTGACAGCCCAGCCCAATGTCCACAAGCTGGGCAGCCTGCCACTATGACACTTCAAGGACTTTGATCAAATCGGTTCGGGCGTATCGACGTGCCCGGATGCGGTCAGAGACAAGCGACGCATGTTGCTCGCTCCATGACTACCCGCTTGAACGGACCTCGGCAAAAAGGTGAACCTGGTCTTCGAGGAGGGACTTAAATCCCCGAAACGCGGATAGATCACTGCAACCCGATACTTGTGATGCCTCCTTCGCAGCGCCCGATGGACGACCGGCGACTGCTGTCACGCTATCGTGTTGTTCGCCCGGAAAGCCACCATCCCAGCACGCCACCGAAAACGAGGTGCGCGAGTATCGTGATCCAGTTGCGGGCCATTTCGAACCACGGGAAAATCGCGGTAAAGCCGTAGAAATTGACGACGTAAACCAGCGCCCCGAAAATCGCTCCAACAATGACGAGGCTGGACTTGGATAAATCCCGACCGCCCACGATCAGCGCGAATACGAGGGCGAGGACGATCGAGAGCCCGAAATGGACCAGCATGCCGACGGCGAAGATCGCGGCGTCGAACGTGGCAGGGGGTGGAAGCACGCTTTCACCAAGGGCAATGGCCCCCATCATTCGGGGCGGTGCCCAGGGACTGCCACCGCCCACGGTCCCAACCAGCACCATTTCCATGACGACGAACACGAAACCGGCGATGAGGCCTGCCGTAGCCATGGTCTTCCAGGAATAGCGTAACATGTCCTTCTCCTCCGCAAGGCTGATACGAAGGATTTCGCCCAAACCGCGCCATGGGTTACACTTGCGTGACCGCGACCGCCTGTAACCGATACGCGCCGACGAGCGAAAAGGAGAGCGGATGGACAGCCATGATAACCGCCTCGACCGGATGGCAGAGCTGGCCCGCGCTGGCGACAAACAGGCCTACAGGACGTTTCTTGCCGCCGCGGCACAGCGTCTGCGCGTCTTTCTGGCTCGCCGCCTCGCATCAAAAGAGGATCGGGAGGATGTCATTCAGGAGTGCCTGATCGCGATGCATGGCAAGTTTGCGACGCTCGACCCTGATCGTCCGGTCGCACCGTGGCTGTTCGCAATTGCGCGTTACAAGCTGGCGGACCACTGGCGCAAGGCGGGTCGCCAGTTGCCGCAGACCGTGGATGCACCCGAGGTCGAGGTTCCCGCTCATGAGTTATGGGAGCGTGATGTAGATATTTTGCTTGGCCACCTTCCCGGCAGCCAATCCGAAGCCATCCGACTGACGCGCCTGCTGGGGCTGACCGGACCGGAAGCGAGCCGCCGGCTCGGCATTGGTCTTTCGGCGCTCAAGCTGCGCGTGCACCGGGGCATGGCTTCGCTGAGGGATCTCGTGAGGGAAGACCGATGAACGCGACCGACAAGCTGGTGGAGCAGCTTGCTGCACAAGGGCCGCCTCGTCATCGGCGAAACTTGCCTCGCTTCGTGGCTTCTCTAGTTTTGGCGTGGATTGCAGGCCTCCTTGTGCTTTGGGCCGTGCTCGGTGAGCCCTCGCCCGCTCTATCCCAGGCCGGCAGCGCGGCGATCATCATGAAATTGGCGTTCGCGTTCTCGGTGGCGCTGCTGGCCGGTGCCATTACCTACACGACTGCGATACCGGGCCGATCAATAAGCTCGCTTGCCGTGTTGGCCGCAATGCCCTTCGGCGCTGTAGTCTTCCTGACCGTTCTCGAGATCGGCACGGGGAACATCGCCCTGGGAAGCACACTTGCCCGCTGTATCACTGCCATCGTGTCGCTTTGGCCGGTAGGTTTTGCAACCGCGCTATTCTCGCTGCGGTGCCTTGCCCCGACCACGCCGCGGGTTGCCTCTGCCAGTGCCAGTCTGACCGGTGCCGCTCTTGCGGCGAGTGCATATGGTTTCTGGTGCCCGGAGAATGGTTCGACGTTTCTGTTGCTCGGCTATGCGCTGCCGGTCGCGCTTCTCACGATCGTCGGGCTTACGATCGGACCTCGGTTTCTCCGATGGTAGGGGAAGATGATACCTTACGGACCGTATTGCTGCGCCGACTTTGATGACGTGAAATGGTAGCGGAGGAGGGACTTGAACCCCCGACACGCGGATTATGATTCCGCTGCTCTAACCACCTGAGCTACTCCGCCCCATCGGGCTCCCGTTGCGGCTTTCGCGGCTTGGGATGATCGCGGGCGACCGGCGCACCATTGTCCCGCGAGCGGCGCATTTAGGGCGCAGATGCGCGGGGGTCAACCGATTCTAACCTCGCTCGGTGCCGCGAAAGGCAAAGCCCTTCACAAACCGCCAGGGTCCACCCTCGTAGAGGTGGAGTTCGAGGCCCGGGAAAGCGAATTCGCGAGGCTCGATGCCTGGCCCCAGTTCCTCCTGCAGCGCCCGCGCCTCGCGCTTCGTCACCTTGTTCTGGATGGTGATGTGCGGGCGCGGCTCGTGAAGATCCTGGTCGGTCAGCGCGCCGTGAAAATGATCGGCGATGACCGCGCGGATGCCGAGCAATTGCGGGCTGTCCAGCCGGATCGCGGTGCCCTTGCCAAGGTCCATCAGCCCGGTGATCCGCGCTGCGGGCGGGGCGAAGTTTCGGGCGATCTGCGGCAGGAACGCCCTGAGTTCCTCGAGCAGCGAGGGCGCGAAGGCGTGGAACATCGTGACGTGCGCGTGAAGGTGGTTGCGCTCGGGCGGAAAATGCTCGCGGCGCAGGCGATCAGCCCATGCGTGGATGTCGGGCGGCAACTTCGCGGTGAGGATGAAGGGATTGGCCATGCCCGGTCTGTCCAAGCGGCGCGCTCACATCTCGCCGCGTTGCCTCCTGATCGCATACCAGCGCGCCACCGCCGCATTGTGATCGGCGAGCGTCGAGGTGAATTCGTGCCCCCCGGTCCCGTCCGCCACCATGTAGAGGTAATCGTGCCGTTCGGGATTGAGCACCGCGGCAATGCTTTCGCGTCCGGGATTGGTGATCGGGCCTTCGGGCAGGCCGACGCGGGTATAGGTGTTGTAGCCGTTGACCGCGGCGATCTCGGATTGCCTTATGCGCCGACCGAGCGGCTTGCCCTTGGTGATAGGGTAAATGATCGTCGGATCGGCCTGGAGCAGCATGCCTTGCTTCACCCGGTTGGAGTAAAGCCCCGCAACCCGCCGTCTTTCACCCGGCGTGCCGGTTTCCTTCTCGACGATCGAGGCAAGGACCAGCGCCTCGCGCATCGTGTCGACCGCGAGATCGCTGCCGCGATTGGCCCACGCCTCTGCGAGATAATTGTCCATCGCCGACTGCATCTGTTCGAGCAACTCGGCGCGCGACTGGCCGCGTTCGAAGGCATAGGTATCGGGAAGCACCGACCCTTCGAGCGGGACTTCGATCTCACCCGTCAGCAGGTCCTCCGCCATCAGTTTTTCCCAGACGACGATCGACGGGGTCCCTTCGGGGATGGTGACGAACCGGCGGATGACATCGCCGCTCTGGAAATGCGACAGGATATCGCCCAGCCCCATGTCCGCAGTGAGCGCGAATTCGCCCGCCTGGATCGGCTCGGACGAACCCAGCAGCTTGGCGCGGAGGAGAAAGCCGTCAGCCGAGCTGATCAGCCCCTCATCCTCGAGCTTGCGCGCTACCGATGTCAGCGATGCGCCCGAAGGCACGACGAAAGCGGTTTCTTCCTCGATCGTCGCCTCGCCGAAGAACGAGGAGGCGATCACTACGCCAACCAGCGCCAGCGCCATGAGCGCGGCGACCAGCACGCCGATGCGCTTCACCTGATCAATCGACCTTCTGCATGATGAGGCTGGCATTGGTGCCGCCAAAGCCGAAACTGTTGTTGAGCACTGCACGAACCTCACGCTCGCGCGCCTTGAGCGGAACGAGATCGATCCCCTCGGTGCCCTCGTCGGGATTGTGGAGGTTGAGCGTCGGCGGCACGATCTGGTCGCGCATGGCGAGCAGGCAGAACACCGCTTCGACCGCGCCCGCGCCGCCGAGAAGGTGGCCGATCGCGCTCTTGGTCGAGCTCATCGAGGCACCGCCCAGATCGTCTCCGAGCACCCGGCGCACTGCGGCGAGTTCGATCGTGTCGGCCATGGTGCTGGTGCCGTGGGCGTTGACGTAATCGATTTCGCCGGGCCCAAGTCCGGCCTTGCGGAGGGCCATCCGCATCGCCAGTTCCGCGCCCCGGCCTTCGGGGTGCGGCGCGGTGACGTGATAGGCATCGCCCGAAAGGCCGTAGCCGGTGACCTCGCCGTAGATTTTCGCGCCGCGGGCCTTGGCCCGCTCGTATTCCTCGAGCACGACCACGCCAGCGCCCTCGCCCATCACGAAGCCTTCGCGGGCCTGGTCATAAGGGCGGCTCGCCTCTTTCGGGCGGTCATTATAGCTGGTGTTGAGCGCGCGGGCCTGCGCGAACCCGGCGATCCCGAGCGGGTTAATCGTGCTTTCCGCACCGCCCGCCAGCATCACGTCGGCATCGTCCATCGCGATCATCCGCGCAGCATCGCCGATCGAATGTGCCCCGGTCGAGCAGGCGGTGACGACCGCGTGGTTGGGCCCCATGAAACCGTATTTGATCTGCACCTGGCCAGTGACGAGGTTGATAAGCCGGCCGTGGACGAAGTGCGGGCTGACCCGCGACGGTCCGCGCTCGTGCAGCACGATGCTTTCGGTTTCGATGCCCGGCAACCCGCCGATACCCGACCCGATCGAACAACCGGTGCGCTCCTTCTCCGCTTCGGTCATGTCGGTCAGGCCCGCATCCTCGAGCGCCTGTCCGGCGGCATCGATGCCGAAGACGATGAAGGGATCGACCTGGCGCTGGACCTTGTGATCGACGCGCTTGTCGGGATCGAAGCCCCACGGATGGTCCTTGCCCTTGACCTCGCAGGCGATGTGGCACTTGTGTCCTTCGGTATCGAAGTGCGTGATCGGCCCGGCCCCGCTTTCGCCAGCGAGGATGTTTTTCCAGGTCGTCTCGACATCGGCCCCGAGCGGGGTGACCAGGCCAAGTCCGGTGACAACTACGCGGCGCATAACATTCTCCGTCGGGCCCGTTGCGGGCACGCAATCACTTCATCCCGAAACGCTACAGGCCCGCAACCCTCACACGAAGGGCTCGGGCCTGTCGGTCAGACACCTGCGCCAGGGCAGGCAATCTGAGGGCGATGAGCCCTATTTCGGATTAACCCTTGTGTTCCTCGATATACTTGGTGGCGTCGCCCACCGTGCTGATCTTCTCAGCAGCATCGTCGGGGATCTCGACGCCGAATTCCTCTTCGAACGCCATGACCAGTTCGACGATGTCGAGGCTGTCTGCACCCAGATCATCGATGAAGCTTGCGTCCTGGGTCACCTTGTCGGCTTCGACACCGAGGTGTTCGACGACAATTTTCTGCACGCGGTCGGCAGTATCGCTCATGTGTATCCCTCTTGAATTGGGGTTTGAAACTCAAAAATGCCCTAAAGGGCGGTTCGATGGAGCGCAAGTGCCGATAAGCATTGCCCCTGTTCGCGCGCAATGATCGCGCGCGCCTGACCGCCCTATTATGCGAGATTGCGCGTGGCGCAAGCACTTTGCCCGTCAATCCACATCCCTGGCGGCTTTACCGCCGCCGTAACGGCAATGGCGCGCCGGAGCTGGTCTCAGTATTCCGCCACGTTCCGCCCGCGCGCAGCGAGCTGCGCCGCGCCGCGTCGACGCGAGGCGATCCGCGCGAGCCCTTCCGCCGGATAGGACTTGTCCGGTGCCGCATCGAGTGCGCGGTCATAATATTTCTCGGCCTCGTCGAGCCGGTTCGCGCTTTCGAGGCACAGACCGATATTGAACAGCACAGAGACGTGGTCGGGATGGGACTTTTCAAGCTGCGAGAAGATTCGGCACGCGGCACCAGGGTCGGTCTTCGTGAGCTTGAGCGCACGCTTGAATATGCGGCGGTCGGCTTTCGCAAGACCCTTTCGCTGTTCGAGCAGCCGTGTAGCCGAAACCTCGCGGCGCGGTGTAAACTCCCCTGCGAGGCTCGCCGCGTAGCGGGAAGCGAGTTCGTCGAGCAGCGCATCGGGATCGGGCTCGAGCCATTCGTCTTCGCAAAAGGTCCGGGAGGTCTGCAACAGGTCGCCGCGATCGGCGAGACGGGCACCGTCGCGGCCGATAAGAGCGGTCCGTGCATCATAGGTGACCCGCATCTCCCAGCAGGGAATGCGGACTTCCTCTTTCGCGACACACTTGCCCTTGTCGTCACGCTCGACACATTCCTTATGGACCCTGGGCGAGGCCGGCCGCTCGGCGACCCAGACATGGGCCGCGCCGCGAAGCGATGCATCGGGCTGGATATCGCCGCGCCCCACGAAAACCTCGGGAATGACGCGAAAAAAGGGCGCGCCGCCCGCCACGGGCGCGGACAGGATATCGGTCACAGCATCGCGCAGCTCATAGCCCCATTCGCCGTCGAACGGCTCGATCGCGATAACCTCGATCTCGGGCGGAATCTCTGCGCGTGCGCCATATATCCCCACGACCTCGAGCGTTTCGGAAGCGGCCGGACCAGCCGCAAAACCGGCCAGGGCAATCGCCAGGGCGCAAACACTGCGTGACATTCATTCCTCCCCAACCATCACATGCCTGCAGCCGACTGCATCGCGTTCGCTTTCCGCGCGATGAACTGCCCGCCAACCGGGCCCAGTTTCGGCTTGTCGCAACATTCGCGCAGTTCGCCCGATCGCCGGGAACGTGTGGCTCCCCCGCCCCGTTTAACTGGCTGAAAGCGCGATGCAAACGTCGCTTTGCCGCTCGAAACGAAAGAGGAACTTCATGACTCACAACAC
>JBFHIF010000030.1:0-9028 GCA_041596595.1 Erythrobacter sp.
GGCCCGCTTCGGCTGTGCGGCGGGTGGCATCGCTCGATCGCGCGGTCCAACCGGCATGGTCACTTTGCTGTGCGGCGAGCCGTTCGCGGGTAACCGCGAGCGACTGGTCGTGCGCGGCGAGTTCGGCGAGCGCGGACTGCACCGCGGTTTTCGCAGCTTCGTGCTTGGCGCGCGCGGCATCGAGCCCGGCGCGCCCGGCATCGGGTGAGGGCAGGGCCTCGCGCTGTTTCTTCGCGGCAGCGAGTTCGCCTTCCGCGCCAGTCACCTGCTCGGCCAGGTCAGAGGATGACGCTTCGAGTTCGGCGAGGCGCGCGGCAACACGTTCCTTTGCAGCCTCGGCCTGGTCCAGGGACCGCAGCGCCTGCCGCTCGGAATCGACCGCACCGGCAAGCGCCCGTTCGTGAGCGACCAGCTCGGTCTGTAGCGCGGTGAGTTCTTCGCGAACGCTCTGTTCCGCCGCCTCGGCCTCTTGTGCCGCAGCGCGAAGGTCGGGCAAGCGTTTCTCGAGCTCGGCGAGCCTGTTCGCCGCTTCGAGTCGTGCGGCCTCGGCCGATCCCTCGCCGCGCGCGACGAAGCCATCCCAACGGCGCAGGTGCCCGGCGCGGGTGACCAGCCACTCGCCGGGAGCAAGCGTGCGAGCGTCATCGCTTTCGACCACATGGACGAGCGCCAGCCGGGCGCGCAGTTCCTCGGGGCATTCCCCAACGTGATCGAGAAGACTGTCGGGAACCGTCGTGGGCGCAGCTCGCCCGGTCCAGAACCTTCCCTCTGCATCGGCTTCGGGAGCACCGAGCGGAGATTTTGCGTCGCGCCCGAGCACCGCCGCGACCGCGCGTTCAAAGCCGGGCTCAACCGCCAGGCGGTCGATTGCGGCCGGTCGACCCTTGCGGCTCGCAGCCTGGCGTTCGCGGGCATCGCGGTCGCGTGATAGGGCGGAATATTCGCGTTCGACGCCGGTGAGCTCTGCTCTTGCGGCGCTCAGGCTGGCCGCGGCCTCGTCACGCGTGCTTTGCAGTTCGTCCTTTCGTGCCCGAGCCGTCTCAAGCACAGTCCTGAGGCGGGAAACGTCGCCCGCTGCATGTTCAGCGGCATCGCGCGCAGCGCCAACCGCCTGTTCGGGATCGCCCTTGTCCGACAGCTCGGCCTTGGCGCTGGCAATCCTGTCTTTCTCGCGCATCAGCCGCGAGAGTCGCGCTTCGGCCTGTTCGATCGCGGCCTCGGCCACGCGCCATTCGGCTTCGACTCCGGCATGATCGGCGGTTGCCTTTGCAAGCGCGAGTTCGGCGGCGCGGCTGGCGCGTTCGGTGTCTTCCGCACGCGCCGCAATCCCCGGCCGGGCCTGCTCGGCTTCGCTGAGTGCTGCCTTGCTCGCTTCGATCTCGCGCGAAAGCCGTTTCAGCGCGTCTACTGCATCGGCGGTGAGCCGATCTGCGTCCTTTCGGTCCTCCTCGAGGCGCGCCTTCTGTCGATCCAGGTCTGCGAGCCGGGCCTCGGCCGTCTCGAGCTTTTCGGAAAGCGCGGCCATGCGGTGGCCGTGAGCAGAGGCATCGTCGCGCCGGTCGGCGAGTTCGTCGCGCGCTTCGGCGAGCTTGGCTGCCGCTTCGGCCTGGTCCTTCTGCGCGATTTGCACCGTCGCCTGCACCTCGGCCACTCTCGTCTCGGCGCCTTCGGCAGCCTCGCGGGCTTCCTTGGCCGCTTGAGCCGCATCGCGCCAGCGCGCGAACAGCAGCCGTGCTTCCGCCACGGTGATCTCGTCGGTCAGTTTCTTGTAGCGTTCGGCCTGCTTCGCCTGCCGCCTGAGCGAAGAAATCTGCGAATCGAGCCCTGCCATCAGGTCTTCGAGCCTTGCCAGGTTCGCCTCGGTCGATCGCAGCTTGCTCTCGGCGTCCTTGCGCCGGACGTGAAGCCCGGAAATCCCAGCAGCCTCTTCGAGCATCTTGCGGCGATCGGCGGGCTTGGCGGCGATAACCTGAGCGATCTTCCCTTGGCTCACCAGGGCAGGGCTGTGCGCGCCTGTCGCGGCGTCGGCAAATGTCAGCGCCACGTCCTTCGCCCTCACGTCGCGCCCGTTGACGCGATAAGCGCTGCCGGCGCCGCGCTCAATCCGGCGGGTGACAACCAGTTCTTCGCCTTCGTCATCCTGGGCGTGCAGCACGACTTCGGCAAAGGCGCGTTCGGGTCGGCTCGAAGTGCCGGCGAAGATGACATCTTCCATCCCGCCCGAACGCATCGATTTGGGCGAATTCTCGCCCATGACCCAGCGGATCGCTTCGAGCAGGTTGGACTTGCCGCAGCCATTGGGTCCGACGACCCCGGTCAGCCCTGGCTCGATGCGCAATTCAGCCGGCTCGACGAAGCTCTTGAAACCGCTGAGCTTGAGCCGGCTGATCTGCATCTGCGCTCGCTACCTCGCCGCTGTCCTCAGCGCGCGCCGGCGCGTTGAAGCACCGGCTCGAGCTGAGCCCAGCTGCGTTCCTCGAGCTTGCGCCCGTTGAGGAAGAAGGTCGGGGTGGAATTGACGCCGAGTTCGTCGGCCTGCCGCTGCGAGGTCTCTGCGATCTTCGTGATCGTCGCATTGTCAGCAAGGCAGGTGCGGGCCTGGTCGGCCGAAAGGCCGCGAGCCGAGAAGAAATCGATCAACCCGGCGGCCTCGGCGATGGTGATGAACCGCTGTTCGACCGGCTGGTTGCCAGCCGCTTCGTACTGCGCCTGGTTGGTGTTGACGTTCTGGAAGATGTCGTTGAGCGATTGCCAGGCCTGGTCGGACAGCGCCTGCATGTTTTCCTTCTGTCCGCAGCGCACGAGAGTTGCGATGGTGAGGTCGATCGGATCACGCACGAGGTTGCGCTGTTCGAAGCTCACCACCCCACTGGCGACATACTTGTCCTTGATCGGAGGCTTGCCGGTGGCGGCAAATTGCGCGCAGGCACCACAGGTGTGCGAGGCGTATTCGACCAGCTTGATCGGTGCATCGGGATTGCCGAGCACATAGCCGCCTTCATCGCTGATCGTGACCGTCTCGGTCCAGCTGGTTCCATCAGGGGCAGGGATCGCGGCAATCGGTTCTCCGGCCACGGGCCCTTCGGTTTCGTCGGCCGAACCGCAAGCAGCCAGAGCGAGCGCTAGCGGGGCTGCGATAGCGAGTGCCAGCGGGCGACGAGCAGAATTGTTGGTCATGCGAATTTCACCTTCGTAGTACGGGGGAGATTAGACAGGGGGTTTGGCCAAGGCCAATAGCGGGACGCCATGCGATTGTGCAAAAAATTGGCATAAGTCGCCCAATGACCCGATCCGGGACTATTCCTCGTCGCGCTTGGGGCGGAAGCGGTCGCGCAGGATGGGATAGAGCGCGTCCCAGTCGTGGACCCCCTCAAGCAGTTCGCCATCGAGCACGAAATGAGGCCCCGGATCACCGTTGGGCAGCGGGGGCAGGGCGAATTCGCGATCATCGGCCGCGGCATTGGCCTTGAGCCGATCGATCGCCTTGCGATCGTTAAGGCAGCGAGTCAGGTCCATCCGCGAATAGCCCCGTCGGCGCGCCATCATGTCGTCGAAACCCAGCGCGGAGACGAGGCTGGTCCGGGCCGCATCACCTGCGCTTCTCCAATGCGAGTGCGAATAGGCCGAGGCACTGTCCCAGCGTTCGCGCCAGCGCTTGTGATCGCGCACGAACATCGCATGGTTGACCTTGAATTTCTTGGGTTCACCGCAGGCGGCGAGCAACGCCAGGGGCAGGTCGACCGGGTGATCGATCCGGTTGCGGATCTCGAGGCTGAGAATACCGGGCGCAAGCAGCGCGAGATCGAGCTCGGGATAGCCCTTGAATGCAAATTCGTGGCATCCCTTGCACGCATAGCTGGTGAACATGACCAGTCGGGTTTCGGCATCGGGATTGCCGATCAGGAAGCCCCGCTCGGTCGGCTCGACCACCGCGTGCCACGCCTTCTTGCTGGTCATATCCTTGAACGCGCTGTCAGGATTTTCGAGCGACTGCGCGGCAAGCGGGCTCGTGGCCGCCATCGCGGCCAGGGCAAGCGCCGTTGTTATACGCGCGTTCACTCGGTCTGCTCTCCATCCCTGGCATCGAAACTGCGCGCGAGGCTTTCGAGCACCGTGCGCAGTTCAGGATCACCGATATCGCGCAGGCTCTCTCCCAGTTCCATCGGGATCGGCTTGAGCGACGGCGGCGGCTTGGGAGCAGCTTCAGCACGCGGCGGCTTAACCGCGCCTTGCCGGATCTTGACCCGCCCAACCGCCCGATAACCGAAAAACCGGTTCACCCGTTCGGCGATTTCGTGGGTCACCTGCTGGATCAGTGGAGCATGGGCCGGACTGACGACCAGTTGGAGGATACCGTCGGATTTCTCGCCCGGCGGAAAGCGTATCGCCTCGGGACTGCAGACGCGCGCATGGACCGGGCCGACGATTTCCGGCCAGCGCGTGACGACACTGCTCTGAACGAAACCGAAGCGGCGGAACGCGGTGCGGCCGATCTCGGGCATGAGATCGCCGATCGCCTTGGCTCCGCCACCGCGGGGACGCTGATAGGGCTTGGGTTTCGCGCGAGCGACCGCCTTTGCTTGGCCGTCGCGGGCCTTTCCGCCCGCCTTGCCCGATGGTTTGTGGCTGTCGCTTCCCATTATGCCTTTTGCCATGCCATAGGCGGACCGTGACTTCTACAGCGGCGCACATATCTTCCACGTTGCTCGATTGGTACGATCGCCATGCGCGCGGATTGCCGTGGCGCAATCCGCCCGGCGCGCCTCTCCCTGACGACCCGACGTGGGCCTACCGCGTATGGCTTTCCGAAGTGATGCTCCAGCAGACCACCGTAGCGGCGGTCAGGCCGTATTTCGAGGCGTTCCTGCAGCGGTGGCCGAGTGTCGATGCTCTTGCCGCGGCGCCAGAGGAGGAGATCATGGCCGCCTGGGCGGGGCTCGGCTATTATTCGCGCGCCCGCAATCTGGTTAAGGCGGCGCGCGAGGTCTCGAGGCTCGGGGGCTTTCCCGACACCGAGGAGGGTTTGCGCGAACTGCCAGGGCTCGGAGCCTATACCGCGGCCGCGATTGCCGCGATCGCATTCGGTCGGCGTGCGGTCGTGGTCGATGCCAATGTCGAGCGCGTTGTCGCGCGCCTTTTCGCGATCGCGCAGCCTTTGCCCGGAGCGCGCAAGCCGATCCGCGAGGCTGCCGATGCGATCACGCCCGATCAGTGCGCAGGCGACTTTGCCCAGGCGATGATGGATCTTGGTGCGCGGGTCTGCCGCGCGCGAAACCCGATCTGCACGGAATGCCCGCTACGCGACCATTGCGCCGGGAGGGCGGCAGGGGACCCTGAGCGATATCCGGTCAGGCCGCCCCGGAAGGAAAAGCCGCAACGCCGGGGGACGGCCTGGTGGATCGAGCGCGATGGCGCGGTCTGGCTGGTCCGCCGTCCGGGGCGCGGGATGCTTGGCGGTATGCGGGCGCTTCCCGACGACGGCTGGTCGGCACGCGGCGATGGATCGAACAGCGCGCCGGTGGACGGAGACTGGGCCATTTGCGGCCGGGTTACGCACGGCTTCACCCACTTTTCGCTCGAACTCGAGATCAGGCAAAGCCTCGCGCCTTCGCGGCCCGAAGGCGTGGGGGAATGGTGGCCGATCGACCGCCTCGACGAGGCGGGCCTGCCGACCCTTTTCCGCAAGGCCGCGGAACGGGCGCTGGCGGGTTAGAGGATTCCGCCGCCCAGGCTTAGCCGGACAACCGCGATGAGGCCGACAACGAGGCAGAAATTCCTGCCCGTATTGCTCGATGAAAGTTGTCCCAGCACGATCCCGACAACGATGAACGGGAGCGCGATCCAGTTGGCCCAGCCTAGCAGCGGGATGGTCGCGGGGATGACGATGATCAGCGAAAGAATGCCGATAAGGATAGAGGCAAGGTTTAGCATTGGTGTCATATAGAAATAACACACTCATCGTTCAAGCCGGGTAAAGTTGCGATTGACCACTTACCGTCGCTCGCTCACACAGGGGCGAGCAGTTTCGCCGCAAGAGGATCGCCTGGATGGCCTATCGCAATTTCGACCTACCCGACCTTTCGCGTCGTACGCTGTTGCGCTCGGGCGGCTATGTCGCCGCCGGCGCAGCGCTCTCGGGCCTTCCGCTCGGCGGCGCGCTGCTCGCGCACAAGACCGCCTGGACCAATGTCAGCAGCCTCGCCCACGATTATGTCGCCAAGCGCAAGGTTGCCAACCTGCTTGTCACGATTGGCAACGGGTCGGGTAAAGAGATGGAATTGGTCGGCGGCGGCACGCTCGCCTTTGGCAGCGCGGCGGAGGTTGGGTCCGATACCCTTTATCGCATCTATTCGATGACCAAGCCGATCACCGGCATGGCGGCAATGATGCTGATCGATGAGGGCAAATTCGGGCTCGACACCCCGCTGCACGAGATATTGCCCGCGTTCCGCGACATGAAGGTCCAGCGGCAATATGATGGCGCGATCACCGCCGACAATCTCGAACCTGCCAAGACCCCGATCACCATCCGGCACCTGCTGACCCATACCGCCGGGCTGGGTTACGGGATTGTGCAGAACGGCCCTATCGCCCGTGCATACGAAGCGCAGGGCCTGATTCCGGGCCAGGTCAGCAGGCTGCCGATCCCCGGCCTTGACCGGGGCACGCCGGTCGGCAGTCTCGAAGCCTTTGCCGATGGTCTTGCAGAGCTCCCACTCGTGCTTCAGCCGGGTACACGCTGGAGCTATTCGGTCAGCCTCGATCTGATGGGTCGGGTGATAGAAGTGGTCGAGGGCAAACCCTTCGATGCGGTGCTGCAGGACCGTTTGTTTGATCCGCTCGGAATGACGAGCACCTGGTTCCGGGTGCCCGAAACCGAAAAGTATCGACTGACCGATAATTACGGTGTGATGAACGGTACAGCCTTGCCGATCGATCCTGCCGCCGTATCGATTTACCTCGACGAGCCCGCTTTTCCCTTCGGAGGGGCGGGGCTCGTGTCGTCGCCGACCGATTACGACAAGTTTCTGCGGATGTTGCTGAATTACGGGATGCTGGACGGCAAACGCGTGATGAGCGAGGAAGCCGTCCGCGTCGGCACTTCCAACCTCATGCCGGCGGGTGTCACCACTCAAGGGACGTGGATCGAAGGGCAGGGGCATGGTGCAGGCGGCCGATCGGTCAACGGGACGTTCGGCTGGGGTGGTGCTGCCGGCACGCTTGCCGCAGTCGATTTCTCCCACGCTTTGCGCACCGCGCTCTGGACCCAATACATGCCGGCGGAGAGCTATCCGATCCGCACGGAATTTCTCGGCGCGCTAGCGCGCGACCTGGGCGCGATGCGGGCTGCCAAGGCTGCGTGATCACTTCCGGCCGTCCGATTGCCTTTGCCGGGTCGCCGATCGACCGCGCCGATCAGATCCGGGTCGACCCCGACAAGCTGGCCGCGCTGATGAACTGGCGCGCGAAAGTGCTGTTGCTCGACGATCTGCTCCCTCGGATCGATGATCGCGGTGCACTCGTGTGGGGCACGCTTGCCGATGTCGATCCCGAGGCAGAACTGGTGTTCCTCGGGCTGATCGAGGGCAAAGCCTGCTTCGCAGCGGTCCCGGAGAGGGGCGCGATGGGGCCGGCCTATGCGATTCCACAGGCCTGGACGGCAATCCAGCACCTGTCTCCTGCTGATCTTGCTATTTATGGCGGCGCTCGCAGCCTCGTAGACTGGCATGCGCGCCACCGCTTCTGCGCACGCTGTGGTTCGCCGACCCGGGTGACCAAGGGCGGGTGGCAACGCGATTGTGACGCGTGCGAGGCGCAGCATTTCCCCCGCACGGACCCGGTCACGATCATGCTGGTCGAAAATCCCGCGCTTGAAGGCGGGAGCCTGCTTCTGGGTCGCCAGCCGCGCTTTCCCCCGCACAGGTTTTCGGCGCTCGCGGGGTTTGTCGAGCCGGGAGAAACGATCGAGGAAGCGGTCGCACGCGAGGTCTGGGAAGAGGCTGGGCTGCGGGTGCGCGATGTCGAATATATCGCGACCCAGCCGTGGCCCTTCCCCAGCCAGTTGATGATCGGCTGCTATTCGCAGACCGACGAAACCGAGGTCACGCTCGACGTCGAGGAACTCGAGGATGCGCGCTGGTTTACCCGCGACGAGGTGAGAGAGGCGCTGGCCAATCCTGATCGCGAAGACGGACCGTTTCTGCCCCCGCCACCTGCCGCGATCGCGCACAGCCTGCTAGTATGGTGGCTGGAGAGAAACAAATGACTGCAAGAACCCTCGCAATCGACATCTATTCCGACGTGATGTGCCCGTGGTGCGCGATCGGCTACGGGCAGCTCCGGCAGGCGCTTGATACGCTCGAAGGGGAAATCGAGGCGAAAATTCGCTGGTTACCGTTCGAACTCAATCCCGACATGCCCGCCGAAGGCGAGGAACAGGAAGCGCATCTCCAGCGCAAGTACGGGCGCAGCGCGGCCGAAGGATCGCAGGTGCGCGAGCGCATGAAGGCGATAGCCGAGCAGGCGGGCGTTTCGCTGGCCTATGAAGGCGACGATTCCGATGCGCCCCCGGCGATGATGTGGAACACGCGAGACGCCCACAAACTGCTCGCATTCGCGCTCGAACAAGCGGGGCCGGAGGCGCAGACCGCGCTCAAGCTGGCCCTGTTCCGCGCGCACTTCAACCAGCGGCGCAAGATCGGTGAACGCGGCGAATTGCTCGATATCGCGTCCAGCACGGGGCTGCACCGCGAAGCCGCAAAAGCCGCGCTCGACGACCCCGAGCTTGAAGCGCGCGTGGTCGCGGAGGAGCGGCAGGCCTGGGACTTCAACATAACCGGGGTCCCCGCCATGATCGTTGAAGGCAAGTTCATGATCCCCGGTGCTCAGCCGCCGGAAACCTATGTGAACGCGCTGCGGCGGGTGGCCGAGAAGAGCGGTTCCGCCTGACCCGTCAGTCGGCGTTGCCCGACTGGATCGCAGCCATGGTCTTGGGGCCCTTGCGCGCATCGTCGACCGGATTGTCCGA
>JBFHIF010000031.1:0-9025 GCA_041596595.1 Erythrobacter sp.
ACAGCCTCTCCTGCCGCGCTCACACCGTGCCCCCGATCCTGGACTGGGCGAAATCAGCATAGGCCGCGCGCGCAGTGTCCCAGTCCTCCCGTTCGAGCCTTGCGAGCGCGAACAGGCTGCGTTCGACCCTTTCTGCAATCGTCGAAAAGGCGCTGCGCGCTGCATTCGAAAGGTAGGGCAAGGCGGCGAGTTCGCGTGCGGTGCTCGATGGCTCGACCCAGTCGGGCCGCGCGGCGGCGATCTGCGAAACGCTGCGGATCATCAGCAGGTGGGTCGCCTCGTCGAACCGACCCTCTGCGGCGAGCGCATCGGCATCCTCAAGCAGGGCAAGGCTTTCGTCGGGCGTCGGGGTCCAGTCCGGCTCGCCTTCGGCGGCGCGCTCGGCCCGCCGCTTGCGCGCCAGCGGGCCGACCAGCCGCGCAGCAAGATAGATCGCGAAACCGATCGCCAGTGCAAGCAGGACCCATTGGAGCACCGGCCAGGATGCAGCGATCAGCCGGCCCACGGGCGCCAGCACATCGCCCAGGAATTCGAACAGAGCGCGCAGCGCCCGGTCGAACCAGCCGGGCGATTCGGGTTCGGGCGGGGGGATTGCTATCGGCTCGAACTGGAGGTCGCTCTCGGCGCGCAGGCCCGTCCAGCTTTCAAGCTTGTCACCAGCTTCGCCCTTGGTCTCGCGAGCGGGATGCGGCGGGGCAGGGGGCGGCGCGAGGCGTGTCATGCGAAGCGAGTGGTGGCATGGGCCAGAGCGCGGCGCAACCGCACCGCGCGCGACTTTCGCCAGCCTCGTGTCTCAGCCGCGCCGCCGGGCCTGTTCGTACGAGCCCAGAATGCGCAATTCCTTGGAATGGAACGCGACTTCCTCGAGCGCGCGGTCGACCGCAGGATCACCCGGCGCGCCGATAATGTCGGCGTAGAACATCGTCGCGGCAAAGCCGGTGCCGTTCTGATAGCTTTCGAGCTTGGTCATGTTGACGCCGTTGGTCGCGAAACCGCCCATCGCCTTATACAACGCGGCGGGGATGTTCTTCACTTCGAAGACAAAGGTGGTGATCGCCTGCTTGCCGTCGAGTGATGCGGGATCGACAGGATTGCTTTCGCAGATCACGAAGCGGGTCATGTTGTCGGGGGCATCCTCGACGTGGTTCTCGATGATCTTCAATCCGTAGAGCTCTGCGGCAAGCGCCGGGGCGATCGCGGCCAGCGTGGGGTCGCCTTTTTCTGCGACGTAAGCGGCAGCGCCCGCAGTGTCGGCATGGCTGAGCGGCACGATCCCGCGCTTGCGCAGGAAATGGCGCGACTGGCCGAGCGCCTGGGGATGGCTATAGGCGGCAGCGAAGGGGCCATCGCCAAGCGCCATGAGCGCGTGGTGGATCGGCATGAAATATTCGCCGGTGATCGACAGTCCGCTTTCGGGCAGCAGGAAGTGAATGTCGGCGACGCGGCCGTGCTGCGAGTTCTCGATCGGGATGATTGCCTGGCCCGCGCGCCCATCCTTCACTGCGTCAAGAGCATCCTCGAAGCTGAAGCAGGGAAGCGGCAGCGCATCGGGCCGCGCCTCGCACGCCGCGCGGTGTGAATTGGCGCCCGGCGCACCCTGGAACGCGATGGCGCGCGCAGGATCGGCTTCGGCCTCGGCGCGAAGGCGATCGACAAGAGCAAGGGCGGGCTCGGGGAAACTGCGGATCATCGCGAAGTTGCTAGAGCGGCGTGACCGGTGCGGCAAGCCCGCTTGCGAGAACGACGGCGTGTGATCAACCGATCACTCTTGCGCACGCGTGTAGGGCGCATTAAGGCACCGCCGCGATGACACAGGAAAACACCTCGGAAACGACGCCGATGGCCCACGAGGCCGTGAGCGACAAGTTCAACACCGCCGCTGGCTGGGTGCTGTTCGCAGCCGGCCTGGGTCTGGGCCTCTCGATCCTGAGCGACAAATATTTCCACGGCTACAATCCCGAAATGCCCGAAAATCCGGGCTACGTGATCGCCGAACCCGAAGGTCCTGGCGGTGGCGAGGCCGAGGTGACGATCGCCCAGGCTCTCAACGAGACCCCGCTCGAGGAACTGGTTGCCAAGGGCGAACAGGTCTTTGCCAAGTGCCAGGCCTGTCACAATGTGGCCGCCGGCGGCGCCAACGGTGTTGGGCCCAATCTTCACGGCGTGATGGGCGCGTCCTATGCCAGCAAGCCGGGCTTCAACTATTCGTCCGCGCTCAAGGGTGCCAGCGGCACCTGGGGCTGGGAGGAAATGGACAAGTGGCTGCTCAATCCCAAGCGTTTCATCGATGGCACGTCGATGAGCTTTGCTGGCCTCAGCAAGGTGGAGGATCGCGCTGCGGTCGCTGCCTATCTCAACGCCAATGGCGGTGGGCTTGCGCTTCCGGAATACACGCCGCCGGCGGCCGATGAAGCTGAAGCCGAAGCCGAGGGCGCTGCCGAAGGCGAAGCAGAAGCCGAACAGGATGCCGCAGCCGAGATTGACGAGGCGACCGCCGGTTGATCACCCCGAAGGGCGTCAATCGCGTCCTTTGAAACCCTGAGCCACTACGTACCATTCCGATGAGCCCTTACGGCTCGCGGGTGGTTTGGCGTGCTTGACCGAGCGGAAATGTTTCTTGAGCAGCGCGAGCAGCTCGGAATCGGTCCCGCCGGCTAGCACCTTCGCGACGAACGCCCCGCCTTTTTCGAGCGTATCGACCGCGAACCACGCAGCGGCCTCGACCAGCCCCATGGTCCTGAGGTGATCGGTCTGCTTGTGGCCGACCGTGTTGGCGGCCATGTCGGACAGAACCAGATCGGGCGGCCCGCCCAGCGCCTCCTCGAGCGCGGCGGGCGCTTCGTCGGCCATGAAATCCATCTGGAAGATCGTCACGCCTTCGATCGCTTCGGTCTCGAGCAGGTCGATCCCCACGACCGCCGCTTGCGGGGCGTTGGCGCGGACCACCTGCGACCAGCCTCCCGGCGCGATGCCGAGATCGACCACTCGTTTCGCCCCGCGAATCAATCCGAACCGCTCGTCGAGCTCGATCAGCTTGTAGGCCGCGCGGCTGCGATAGCCGTCGGCCTTCGCCTGCTTGACGTAAGGATCGTTGAGTTGCCTCTGAAGCCAGCGGGTCGAGGATTCGCTGCGCTTCTTCGCCGTCCTGACCCGGCGATCGGGGTTGCGACCGGAACGCGACATCGCTCAATCCTTCCTTGCGCGGAGCTGGTTGAGCGCTTCGAGCGAGCGCGCACTCTGGCGTTCGGCCGCCATGAGCGAACGCAGGATGCCCTCGCGAATGCCGCGGTCGGCGACGCCCAGCCGATGAGCCGGCCAGAGGTCGAGGATCGATTCGAGTATCGCGCAGCCAGCGACCACGAGATCGGCGCGATCCTGGCCGATACAGGGCAAGTCGCTGCGTTCCTCCGGCGACATGGCCGAAAGCCGTTCGGTGATCGCGCGCATCGAGTGCGAGGGCACGATCAACCCGTCGACCGCCTTGCGATCGTAGTGCGGAAGCTCGAGATGCAGGCTCGCCAGCGTCGTCACCGTCCCGCTGGTGCCCAGCAGCCGGATATCGTCGATCGTCGAGGCTTCGGCGATCCGGTCTGCGAACGGGGCGAAGCTGTCCGACACGATCCGGCGCATCTTGGCATAGCGTTCAAGCCGTGCCTCGCGCGTGTCCTCGCCGCGACCGACCGTATCGGTAAGCGAGACCACGCCCCAGGGCACGCTCTGCCAGTCGATGATCTGGGGAACCTTGCCGCCCGGCTTGACCAGGACGAGTTCGGTCGACCCACCGCCAATGTCGAAGATGACCGCCGGTCCCTCACCCTGTTCGAGCAGGATATGGCACCCCAGAACCGCCAGCCGGGCTTCTTCCTGGGCGCTGATGATGTCGAGCACGATCCCGGTTTCCTCGCGCACGCGATCGATGAAGGCCTCACCATTGGATGCACGGCGGCACGCCTCGGTGGCGACCGAGCGTGCGAGCCTCACCTTGCGACGCCGCAACTTGTCCGCGCAGATGGACAAAGCCCCCATCGCGCGGTGCATCGCCTCGTCCGAAAGGCGCCCGGTCGTGGCAAGGCCTTCACCCAGCTTCACCACCCGGCTGAAAGCATCGATCACGGTAAAATCGCGGCCCGAAGGCCGGGCGATCAGCAATCGGCAGTTATTGGTTCCGAGATCCAGAGCGGCGTAGGCTTCTCCCGGCCGCTGTTGCGGCGTGGTCGCAGGCGCACTGCCATTCTTCTCAGGAGCTGTATTGCCATTGCGCGCGGAACGGTGCGCGCGACCACTGGGTTCGCCGCTGCTGCCGCTTCCGTCTTTTCGCTGGGAGGGGCGTTTGTAGCGAAAATCGGCTACCTTGCCGGACCTGCCGCCCCTTTTCCTTCCCGTATTTCCATTCATGTCCGGCGGACGCATCTCCGCCATAATCCAATTCTTCCATATCACCCACGCAACTGACGGCGTGGGAACCTGACTGAAAAGCTAGACGAGACCGCTGCCAAGAGCAAGCGAGTGAAGCCTTGACCTTAGCGCGCAGCGAAACTAGTGAGCGCGCTCGCCGGGATCGAACCCATGTTCGGAACCTGCGAATCTTGCCCCGTCGTCTAATGGTAAGACTACGGACTCTGACTCCGTCAATTGAGGTTCGAATCCTCACGGGGCATCCAGCTTTCCCGCCGCACTTTTCCAGCCTGTCTTGCCGTGGCCGCACCGCGCGCCTAGGGCTGCGCTCATGACAGACAAAGATTTGAGCGACCGCAAATTCTACAGAGCGGGCGAAGAAACCGAGTTTGCCGAACAGGCACCAGACCGCACTCCGCAGACCGAGCATCCCGCTTACAAGCTGGCATTCCGCGACACCGACTTCCTGTTGCGTGACGAGCTTCGCCCGGTGCGTTTCCAGCTCGAACTGCTCAAGCCGGAGATGCTGCTCGACGAAGCGCGGGTCGGATCGACCATTGTGATGTATGGCTCGGCGCGCATCCCCTCTCCCGAAGAGGCTCCCGGCCTCATCGAAGCGGCGAAGGAAGGGAGCGAATTCGAGCAGAAGGTCGCCGAGAGGCTCGCTGAAAAGGCGAAATACTACGACGAGGCCTACAAGCTGGCTCGGCTGGTTTCCGAAAAGGCGATCATCGAGAACGGCAAGCGTCAGTTCGTTGTGACCACCGGTGGCGGCCCCTCGATCATGGAAGCGGGCAATCGCGGCGCGAGCGACGCAGGAAGCGAATCGATCGGGCTCAACATCATCCTGCCGCACGAACAGGCACCCAATTCCTACGTCACCCCGTATCTGTCGCTCAACTTCCACTACTTCGCGCTTCGCAAGATGCACTTCCTGCTTCGCGCGCGCGCCGTGGCGGTCTTCCCCGGGGGCTTTGGAACCTTTGACGAGTTCTTCGAACTGCTCACGCTGGTGCAGACCGGCAAGATGAAGCCGATACCGATCCTCCTGTTTGGCAAGGACTTCTGGACCCGGGTGGTCGATTTCGAAGCGATTGCCGAGGAGGGGACGATATCGAAACGCGATCTCGACCTGTTCCATTGGTGCGAAACCGCCGACGAGGCGTGGGCGCATATCGCGGAATTCTACGAACTCGAGAACTAGGCTTCGGCAAGCCAAGAGGGCCTGCGCGGCACGCCCGCTATTTCAGCGATCGCACCGCGTGATGGCCCAGCGGCCCGTTACCCTGGCCGAAACCGGGCGCGTTCTCGATTGCGGCGCGCACGAAATTGCGGCCTAGCCTGACCGCGTGTTCGAGCGGCTGGCCGTGTCCCAGCAATGTCGCGATCGCCGATGACAGCGTGCAGCCGGTCCCGTGGGTGTGCGGCGTATCGATCCGTGCATGCTCGAACTGCACCGCGCGCGCGTTTTCGCCGGGTTGATAAAGAATGTCGATGATCCTGCTGTCGGAGGTGTGACCGCCCTTGGCGAGCACCGCCGCGCCGGTCATCTGCGCTAGCTCTTCGGCCGCTTCGGCCATCTGAGAGCTGTCGGTGAGGCTGCGCTTCAGCAAGTGGCCGAGTTCGGGCAGGTTCGGAGTGATCAGGGTTGCGCGGGGGAACAGCCTGTCCTTGAGGGCGTCGATCGCGTCCGGGGCGATCAGCGCCGCTCCCGAGGTTGCGATCATCACCGGGTCGAGAATGATCGGAACGTCGTCAAGCGGCTCAAGCGCCCTGGCTACGGCATCAATGATCTCGGCGTCGTGCAGCATGCCGATCTTGATCGCATCGACGCCGATATCGTCGATGCACGAGCGGATCTGGGAGTAGACGACATCGCCTGACATCGGCGCGATGGCCTGCACGCCCACCGTATTCTGCGCGGTGACTGTGGTGATCGCTGTCATCGCGTAGCCACCGAGCATCGCGATGGTCTTGATATCGGCCTGGATCCCGGCGCCCCCGGAACTATCCGAACCGGCGATCGCCAGGATGCGGGGAGGGCTTCGTTCGCTCACTTCCGGTGCTTTCGATCGCTGCTGGGCGGATACTTTTCATGCAGAGCCTTGGCGCGCGTGGGCCGGTCCATCAACTCGCCGCTGCAATTGGGGCAGCGATCGTCGAGTGCCTCGGCACAGGTCGCGCAAAACGTGCATTCGAAGCTGCAAATGAACGCGCCCGGCGACTCGGCCGGGAGGTCGGCACCGCAGCGCTCGCAATCGGGTCGCATTACCAGCATCACTTGGTTCCTCTTGTCAGACCGCGCCGCGCACTGCGTCGCAGATCCGGTCGACCACCGCCTCGACCTGGCTCTTGTCGTCGCCTTCGGCCATGACACGGATCAGCGGTTCGGTCCCCGAAGCGCGGATCACGAGCCTGCCCTTGCCCGATATCTCGGCTTCAGCCTCGGCAATGACCGCCTGGACGTTGGGGTTATCGAGCGGCGCGCCGCCTTCGTAACGAACGTTCTTGAGCAATTGCGGGACCGGGTCGAACAGGTGGAGTATCTCGCTCGCGGGCTTTCCCGAGCGAACGAGACTGGTGAGAACCCGCATCGCGGCGACGGTTCCGTCGCCGGTCGTGCCGTGGTCGAGCAGGATCATGTGCCCCGATTGCTCCCCGCCGACATTGAACCCGCCTTGCTTCATGCGTTCGAGCACGTAGCGGTCGCCGACCTTGGTGCGCTCGAGCGTCAATCCCTGTCCCGCCAGGTAGCGTTCGAGGCCGAGATTGCTCATCACCGTGGCCACCACTCCGCCGCCGGTCAGGGCGCCCTTCTCGTTCATGCGGGTGGCGATGAGCGCCATGATCTGATCGCCATCGACCGGACGCCCCTTTTCGTCGACGACGATCAGTCGGTCCGCATCGCCGTCAAGCGCGATGCCGATATCGGCGTTTTCCTCGACCACCTTGGCCTGCAGAGCCTCGATCGCGGTCGAGCCGACACCGTCATTGATATTGGTCCCGTTGGGGGAGACGCCGAGCGTCACGACCTCTGCGCCCAGCTCCCAGATCGCCGACGGTGCGACCTGATAGGCGGCGCCGTTGGCGCAGTCGACGACGACCTTCAGCCCATCGAACCGCACCTCGTTCGACACCGAGTTCTTGACCGCGTGGATATAGCGTCCGCGCGCATCCTCGATCCGGCGGGCGCGGCCAATCGATTCCGCGCTGGCGAGGGTGGGCTCGGTTTCGAGCAATCGCTCGATCTCGGCTTCCGCCTCGTCCGAAAGCTTGAACCCGTCGGGGCCGAACAGCTTGATGCCGTTATCGGCATAGGGATTGTGGCTGGCCGAAATCATGACGCCCAGATCGGCGCGCATCTCGCGGGTCAGCAGCGCGATCGCCGGGGTGGGCAGCGGTCCGGTCATGATCACGTCCATTCCCACGCTGGTGAAACCTGCGACGAGCGCGCTTTCCATCATGTAGCCCGAGAGCCGCGTGTCCTTGCCGATCACCACGCGGTGGCGATGCCCGCCGCGCACGAAGTAGTTACCGGCCGCCTGGCCGACGCGCATCGCCGTCTGCGCCGTCATCACTCCGGAATTGGTGCGACCCCTGATCCCGTCAGTGCCGAAAAACTTGCGTGCCATGTGGGTTCGCTTCCCCGTATCGTTGCGAGCATTTGTCACGCGCTTCTGGCGCGGTTATCGCGCAAAGTGAAGGCCAGCGCCCGTTGAAGGAGGCATTTGTTGGATAAATCGTTGAAGCCCGAGGGCGAACTGGCGTTTGAACTGGTCACGATCCGGCTGCCGGTGATCGCGACATTCGCGGCGTTGATCGCAGGCTTGCTCGCGGGGATCGCCTTTGCGGGCGACGCGGTCGAAGGGTGGTTCGTCGATACGATCGCGCTTGTCGGCACGCTCTGGCTGCGCGCCTTGCAGATGACGATTATCCCGCTGGTCGCCAGCTTGCTGGTGCTGGGCGTTGCACAGATGGTCGCCGCCGCCCGCGCAGGCGCCGCAGCGACGCGGTTCCTGATATTGGTGTTTGCGGTGCTGATCGCGGGCGGAACGTTTACGGCCCTGGTGATGCCGCAGGTGCTCGCAATTTTCCCCATTCCTGACGCGGCGAGCGGGTTCCTGGCAGCCGTGCCCGAGGGGGAGCAGCAGGTCCCGGGCATCCTCGACTTTCTTGCCTCGCTGATCGCTCCCAACATGATTGCGGCGGCGGCTGAGACCGCGATGCTGCCGCTCACAATCTTCTTTGCGCTGTTCGCTGTCGCAATCGCCAAGCTTCCGACTGATCAGAAGACATCGCTCATGGGGTTTTTCCACGCTCTCGCGAATGCCATGTTGCTGATCATCGGCTGGGTTTTGTGGATCGCACCCGCCGGTGTCGGGGCGCTCGCCTTTGGTGTAGGACTGCGAAGCGGCGGCGGCGCCTTTGCGGCGCTGGTCCATTATCTCGTGATTGTCTCGGCGATGGGCGGTTTCATCCTTCTGCTCGCCTATCTGATCGCCTGGGCGCTGGGCAGGGTCAGCCCGCTTCGGTTTGCCGCTGCGGTCCTGCCCGCTCAGGCGGTCGCCGTATCGACGCAGAGTTCGCTCGCCAGCCTGCCGGCCATGCTCGACAGCGCGACACGTCTCGG
>JBFHIF010000032.1:0-8992 GCA_041596595.1 Erythrobacter sp.
CAACGACCTCGACCTCGAAACGCTCGATCTGCTGCAGGAGGTGATCGCCGATTTCGACGGCACTGTGCTGATCGTCAGCCACGATCGCGACTTCCTCGATCGCACGGTCACCGTCACTCTCGGTCTCGACGGGTCGGGCCGGGTCGACGTGGTCGCGGGCGGATATGCGGATTGGGAAGCCAAGCGGCGCAAACCCGTTCCTGCCGGAGCGCGAAAGAGCACACCCCCCACCGCCAAACCCGCGCCCGCACCTCCCGCCGCCCCGCGTTCGGAGAAGCTCTCCTACAAGGACCAGCGGGATTACGAATTGCTTCCCACCCGGATCGAGGAACTCGAGGCCGCGATCGGAAAAGCGCAGGCGATCCTCGCTGATCCCGATCTGTATTCGGCCGACCCGCAGCGTTTCGCGACCATATCCAAGGGTCTCGAAAATGCCCGCGCCGAAAAAGACGCCGCCGAGGAGCGCTGGCTCGAAATAGCCGAGCGGGTCGAGGGGTGAGCGACGCTGCGGCCCAACGGCTGCGCCGCGAAATCGCCGGTTGCACGCTGTGTGCGCAGCACCTCCCGCTTGGCCCGCGGCCCGTGGTGCAGTTCAGCCCGCGCAGCCGGATCCTGATCATCGGGCAGGCGCCGGGAACGAAGGTTCACGAAAGCGGGATCGGCTGGGACGACGATAGCGGCGACCGGCTGCGCGACTGGCTCGGGATCGGCAAGAACATCTTCTACGACCCCGAGATCGTCGCGCAGATGCCGATGGGGTTCTGCTATCCGGGCAAGGCCAGCGGGGGCGACAAGCCTCCGCGCCGCGAATGTGCGCCGCAATGGCATGACCGGGTTCTCGACCTGCTGCCCGAGGACCGGCTGACATTGCTTGTCGGCGGCTACGCCCAGGCGCGCTATCTCCCGCAGGCGCGAAAGCTCTCGATGACCGAACGGGTGCGGCATTTTGCCGAATACGCGCCCTTCTTCCCGCTGCCTCACCCCGCGTGGCGGGTGCGGATCTGGATGAAGCAACATCCCTGGTTCGAAACCGAGGTGCTGCCGGTCTTGCGCCGCGAAGTCGCACGCGCACTGCAAAGGTGACAAAGTTGACACCGGCCTGCGCCGGTTTTTCGCACGGAAAGCCGCTGAAAACCGCGCCTCCTGCCCCCGCTGGCGAAGTTGACACCAGTCCAACACGATTTCACCCGATGCGGTAGAAATCGGCCACCCGGTCGAGCGCGATCTTCAGCACCAGCTTGCCGCTGCGCGTCGGCCAGCCCAACCCCTTTTCGGCCTGTGGCAGACCCTCACCCGCGCACACCACTCGCCACAACACGTCCGACAAACCTGCGCCGGCGGACGCGATAGCACCGTCAAATCGCGCCTTGGCCGCGATCTGGCGTTCGCTTGCGGACAGGCCGGGATCGCCGGTTGTTTTCGCTCTCACCGGGTCCCATCGCATCGTGACGCTCGGCCCAAGCTGGGCGCGTTCGAAATCGCGCCGCAACGCTTCGCCCGCCTCGAACAATCGTGTATCGAGATGACCGCGCGCATGGAGCCATTCGATCGGACTCTCGCCGATATTGACGGTCACCGTGCGCCGCTTTCCCCGGGCACCGCCGCCGCGTTTCGGCCCTTCGCTGGTGAGTTCGCGTTCAACCAGTTTGCGCGGCATATCCACTCCTCTTTTACCCAATTGGTGTGCGAAAGACTTGCATGGGCGAATGGTTTGTAGGAAAGTCAAAATTCACCAAATTGGTTTTTTGGGCCACGGGAGCGCTGCAATGATCAATCGCATCAGGGACATTCGCAAGGCCAAAGGCATGACCCTCGCGCAGCTCGCCGAAGCCTGCGATCCGCCGACCACCGCGCAGACGATAGGGCGGCTCGAAACGGGGATGCGCAACCTCTCGATCAAGTGGATGGACCGAATCGGCGACGCGCTCGGGGTCGATCCGGAAAGCCTGGTGCGATCCGATGGCCATTCGCAGGCGCAGATCATCGCCACGCTGGGCGCGGGCGGTGCGGACGCTCTCGACGCGCCGCGCGAGGCGGTGCTGCCGACCGATCTCGCGCCGAACGGATCGCAGGGCGCGCTCTCGGTGCTCGAAGTGCGCGAGAGCACCGGCGAATACCGGCCCGGCGATCTTATATGGTTGCGCCAGATCGATCCCGCTGATGGATCGAGCGGCCTTGGCGGCGCGATCAATCGCGACTGCCTGGTGCCCCGACCGGGCGGGCGCTTCGCCTTCGGGCGGCTGATCGATCGGCGGGGAACCCTTGTCGGTCTGCTGCCGCCCGGAGCGGGACAGAAACAGGTGGTGGTCGACAATCCGCCCTGGATCGCGGTCGCGGTTATGCTGGTCCGCGCGCTGTGACCGCGTTCTCGCCTGCGCGAACGCCGTTTAACCCTGTTCCTTTCACGCATCTTGGCACTCGTGGGCGCACCCGGAACTGTCACGGTCTGGAGGAGAGCGAGTGAAACACGTCCTGTCGATCAGCACGCTCTATCCGAACACGGCCAATCCCCGGTTCGGCACTTTCGTCGCGCGCTCGCTCGAAGCGCTCGCGGCCCGAGGAGACTGGAAAGTGACCGTGGTCAACCCGGTCGGCCTGCCGCCCGCGCCGATCGGGCGCTATCGCGCGCTCGCCAAGCTCCCGCCCCACGCGATCGAGGGCGGGATCGCGGTCCATCGCCCGCGTTTCCTGCTGATCCCCAAGATCGGGGCCAAGCGCAATCCGCGCGCGATCGCCAGTGCCGTTCTGCCCCTTGCCCGCGAGATCCACGCCCGCGATCCGATCGACGTGATCGACGCGCAATTCTTCTTTCCCGATGGTCCGGCCGCTGCCGAGATCGCGCAGGCGCTTGCCCTGCCGCTGTCGATCAAGGCGCGGGGCAGCGATATCTCCTACTGGGGTAGCCGTTACCACGCCCGCGAGGCGATGCTTGCGGCGGCAGAGGAGGCCGACGGGCTGCTCGCGGTGAGCGAGGCGCTCAAGCGCGAAATGGGCGAAATCGGCCTCCCTACCGACAAGGTCACGGTTCACTATACCGGGCTCGATCGCGACCGGTTTCGCCCGCTCGACCACACCCAGCTTCGCAATCAGATCGGCAGCGAACTGGGCTTTGACCTGCCTGATAATGCGCCGCTGCTGGCAAGCGTCGGCGCACTCATCACCCGCAAGGGGCAGGACCGGATCATCGCCGCTCTGGCCCAGATCCCTGGCGCTCACCTGGTGCTGGTGGGCATGGGCGAGGACGAGGACGCATTTCGCGCGCTGGCCCGGCGTCTCAAGGTTGCCGACCGGGTGCATTTCACCGGCTCGATCGACCACGACGTGCTGCCGCTCATCCTTTCGGCGGCGGACGTGACCGTGCTGCCAACGGTCAGCGAGGGGCTCGCCAATGCGTGGGTCGAATCGCTCGCCTGCGGCACGCCGGTGGTCACCACCGATGTCGGCGGAGCGCGCGAAGTGATCGTGGACGATGTGGCCGGGCGGCTCCTGGCGGATCGCTCGCCCGAATCGGTCGCGGCATCGGTGAACGCGGTTCTCAATGCCCCGCCCGAGCCGCTCGCCGTCGCCGCGCGCGCCGAGAGGTTCAGCTGGGAAGCGAACGCCCAAGCGCTCGCCGCGCATTACGATAGCTTGCTCGCCTGACGCGCTTTTCAGCGCGCGATCATTAGAGCTGACCGAGCGCCTTCTTTTCCTGCCTATCGGCCTCGGTTTCACGCGGGACGAAGCTGTCCGAGGTCACCCCCATCCAGATCAGCATCGGCGCAGCGAGATAGACGCTCGAATAGGTGCCGATGAACAGACCCGCCGTGATCGCGAGGACCAGACCGAACAGGCTTGCAGGACCAAACAGCAGCAGCGGCAACAGCGCGACCAGCAGGGTCAGCGATGTCATCACTGTTCGCGCCAGCGTCTCGTTGACCGACAGGTCGAGCAACTCGGGTAGCGGCATCTTGCGGTATTTCTTGAGATTCTCACGGATGCGATCGTAGACCACGATGGTGTCGTTGAGCGAATAGCCGATAATCGCGAGGATCGCGGCGATGATCTGCAGCGAAAATTCGAGCTGGAAGATTGCGAAAATGCCGAGCGCGACCGACACGTCGTGGAGCAGCGCGAACAGCGCGCCCACGCCGAACTGCCATTCGAAGCGGATCCAGATATACATTGCCACGCCGAGCATCGCGAGCAACAGCGCGATCACAGCGTCCTGCCGGAATTCGCCCGCCACCTTGCCCGATACGGTCTCGTTGCCGTCGGTTCGCACGCTGGGATATTCGCTTTCGATCAGCGTGATCACGCGCTCGCCGATCTCGGTTGCCGCGCCGGGTGTTTCCTCGGCTTCGGCTGGCAAAGGGACACGGATCGAGACGACGTTTGGCGCCCCGAATTCCTGCACCACCGGGCTGCCATAGCCCAGCCCCTCGACCAAGCGGCGGAGGTCAGCGACGGGCGCTTCCTCCTGCTGCTCGAACGTCATGCGGACTTCCTGGCCGCCCGCGAAATCGACCCCGTAATTGAGGCCCTGCGTTAACACCGCCACCCAGCTTCCGATGATCAGCACGAGGCTGAGCACGAAGAACGGCATCCGGTATTTCAGGAACTTGATGTTGGTTTCGTCGGGGACGAGCTTGAGCAGTTTCATCGTATCGTCCTCCTTAAACGTTGATGTCGGTGGGGCGCTTGGCGCGCAGATAGTCGGCGACCCACATCCGGGTCAGGGTGACCGCGGTAAAGACGCTGGTGAACAGGCCGATCACGAGCACGACCGCGAAGCCGCGGACCGGCCCGGTGCCGAACAGGAACAGCAGCACACCGGCGATGAAGTTGGTGATGTTGGCGTCGTAGATCGCGCGGCTCGCTTCGGCATAGCCATTCTCGACCGCGGCGACGACCCGGCGGCCGCGCTTGCGTTCCTCGCGAATGCGCTCGTTGATCAGCACGTTGGCGTCGACCGCCGCGCCGATGGTGAGCACGAACCCGGCAATGCCCGGCAAGGTCAGCGTGGTGTTGAGCACCGCCATGATGCCGAGCAGCATCAGCACGTTGAACACCAGCGCGATCGTCGCATAGATGCCGAACCGGCCATAGGTCGCGATCATCAGCGCGATGACCGCAAGGCTGCCGATCAGCATCGCGAGCAGGCCGCGCTCGATCGAATCCTTGCCGAGTTCGGCGGACACCGTGCGCTCCTCGATCACCGTCAGCGGCACGGGCAGCGCGCCCGAGCGCAGAGAGATCGCGAGATTGTTGGCGCTATCGGCGGTGAAGCTGCCCGAGATCTGCGCCGCGCCGCCGAGGATCGGCTCGCGGAAGACCGGGGTGGACAGCACTTCGCCATCGAGAATGATCGCGAACTGCTTGCCGACATTGCGGGTCGATAGCTGCGCGAACTTCTGGCCGCCCTGCTGGTCGAACTGGATATTGACTACGTTCTCGTTGGTCTGCGGGTCGATCCCCGACTGCGCGCCGGTCAGGCTGTCGCCGCGAATGCCGCCCAGCCGCTTGACCGCGACCGACTGGCCTTCGAAGTCGCTGCCGGCGGCAAAGGGGAAGATCTGGCTGCCCGGCGGTGCGATACCGGCCTGGACGTTGGTCGGCAGAGCGGCTTCATCGACCAGCTTGAATTCGAGCTGCGCGGTCTGTCCGAGCAGGTTCTTGAGCGCCTCGGGATCTTCGAGGCCCGGCACCTGCACCACGATCCGCGTGTCGCCCTGGCGGATGATGGTCGGCTCGCGGGTGCCCAGTTCGTCGATCCTGCGGCGCACGACCTCGGTCGCGCTTTCCATCGCATCGTTGACCGCATTGGCGGTCCCGCCCTGGGTCGGGATCAGCACCATGCGCTGGGTGTCGACCACCCGCAGGTCCCATTCGCGCACGAGGTTGGGACCCTGCATCATCGGTTCGAGAATGCCGCGCGCCCGGTCGATGTCGGCGGGATCGTCGAGCATGAAGGACAGGCGCCCGTTCGCGGTCGAGATATCCCCGATGCGGATCCGCGGTTCGGCCTGGCGCATCGCCGAGCGAACCGCTTCTTCCATGTTCTCGAGTCTTTGCGCGGCGACTTCCTCGCTCTCGGCCTCGAGCAGAAGGTGCGAACCACCGGCCAGGTCGAGCCCGAGATTGACGGTCGGCTCGGGCAACGCGTCGGGCCACTCCGCTCCGGTCGTGGTGATCAGCGAAGGCAGCGCGGCGAAGACCGCGGCGAGCGTGATCGCCCAGAGCGATATCTTCTTCCAGAGGGGAAAATCGAGCATGGTCCGCTTGGTCTCGGTATTGGGGTGCAGGAAATAGGCGCGTTCGCGTCAGTCGTTGGCAGCCGCGCCGCCGGGAGGGATCACGTCGCCGATCGTGGCCTTGACGGCCTTGACCCTGACACCCTGGGCGAGGTCGATCTCGACATAGGTGTCATCGACCTTGGCGATCTTGCCCACCAGGCCCCCGGCGGTGATGACCTGGTCGCCTTTTTTGAGACCGGCAACCTTCTGCTGGTGCTCCTTTGTCCGCTTCATCTGCGGACGGATGATCAGGAACCAGAAGATCGCGATCATGCCGACGATCGGCAGCCAGTTGATCCAGGCAGGCGGTGCTTCGCCGGCGGCCGCGCCAGCGGCGGCGAGAATATCAAGCATGAGTGTTCGAACCCGTCATATAAGGTGTGCCCGTGATACAAGAGCTCGATGACACCGACGCAAACCGCGCCGAGGCGTCCTCTCCTCCCTGCATCGCTACAGGTGGGCGCGCCTAGCAGCATTGCAAGTGCCCCGCAATCGCGCCCTTGCACACGCTTCGTGACAGGCCGCGCAGGTTGACGCTTGCAAGCCCGCCAACACGGTCCTATAGGCCGCGCCTCCACTGGATCGGGACGTAGCGCAGCCTGGTAGCGCATCACACTGGGGGTGTGGGGGTCGCTGGTTCGAATCCAGTCGTCCCGACCAGTGGTTTTCACCAAGCATTCTAAACCGAAAAATAGCCGTGCCCCCACCGGGCGCGAGCCGTTTGCCGCGCCGGTCATCGACGCGGCCTTACGCAGAACTACCGGCCCCGCCGCTCACGAATTATTCGGCATCGCACGCGTGATTCCCGAAAAAAAATTGCGAAAATTCGCATCGTCCGACAGGCGATTAAGGGTTCTTCGTGACCTTTTATTGATTAAATCCCGTGCCTTAAGGTCAATTTTCGCAAAAATCTCCACAATGAAAATATTGAGAAATTAACCCTCAAAATTCACCATTCCTTCTTGGATTGGCGGCTAATTCTGTGATCGGTCGCAAACCCCCTTCCCGCTACATTGGCGGAAGGTTCAGAAGGTCCATTGAGGATGAAACAGATTTCCCCCGTTACCCGGCTTCTTTCGAAAGCCGCTTTCCTTTCCGCCATCGGCCTTGCAGCCGCGGTTCCGGCAACGGCCGCAACGCAAGGGGCGCTCGGCGCGACTTCGACCGGCTCCGTGGTCATCACGGCTTCGGTCCCCAACCGGGCCCGGATCACCGGCCTTTCGGACGTCACCTTTACCAGCCAGGATCCCAACAGCGCCGCTTCGAACGCACAGAACGTCTGCGTGTGGAGCAACACAGCAACGAAGGGCTATACCGTTACCGCCACCGGTAGCGGCACGGCTGGTGCCTTCACTCTCGCCAATGGCGGGCTGACCGTCCCCTACTCGGTCCAGTGGGCCGCAACATCGGGTCAGACTTCGGGCAACGCCCTGACTTCTGGTGCAGCATCGGCCAGCCTCGTGTCGGCAGCCACCAACCAGAGCTGCGCCTCGGGTCCGGCAACTTCTGCCAGCCTCGTGGTCGGGATCTCCACCAATGATCTCGGCGGAATGCAGGCCGCCACCAACTACACGGGAACCCTGACCCTCGTAGTGGCACCGGTCTGATACTGGAACCTCCTCCGTCGCCTTGCGCGGCGGAGGAGGACCGGCATCAAGGGGTCCAGCCGTGCGCGTTGACAATCGAACATGAAACCGGCTTTTCGCAGCCCTGGTTTGTTCCTGCTCCTGCTGGCCATGCCGGTGGGGGTCAGCGCGCAACAGGCGCGCATCACCAAACTGGTCGATGTGAATTACGGGACGATCTCGAATTTCACCTCCGACCTGCGGGTCAGCCAGAACATCTGCGTGTTCGATTCGACCTCAGCCAACGGTTACCGGGTCACCGCCACCGGCAGTGGCACGGGGAACGCATTCACTCTTGCCTCCGGCACCAATCGCCTCGATTACGAGGTCGAATGGAACGCATCGTCCGGTCAGACGACCGGAACCGCTCTCCAGCCGGGCGTCTCTCTTACAGGTCAGATATCTTCCGCAACCAAGCAGGATTGCGGTTCGGGGCCGCCCACGAGCGCGAGCCTGATCACGATCCTGCGCACGGCCTCCGTCCAGAACGCTACTTCGGGCAGCTATAGCGGCACGCTCACCATCGTGATCTCGCCGACCTGAGGATGTGCTATGGCGCCCATCCCCACAAAACCGCACTTGCGTAATCCCGCGGGCGCGCAACTCGCCGCCGCGCTCTTGCTGGCCCTCATACCCAACGCTTCCCTGCGCGCCCAGGCCCCTGCCCCTCGCCCGGCCATGCAGGCGGCTGCCCCGGCCGGGTTCGAGGCCTTGGCCCAGGCGCAGACGCTCACGGTTGACGTCTATTTCGGAGGCGCGAAGCAGGGCGTAGCCCAAGTCCGCGTCGAACCGGGATCGATCGCCGTGCTCGATCCCGAAGCCTTGATCGCATTGCTGCCTCCGCTCAATGACATCGAGGCGGTGCGGCAGGAACTGGCTTCGCCCCTGCCCTCGCATCCCGAACTCGTCTGTTCGCCGGGGGCCGAACGCGCGCTATGCGGGCGGCTGACCCCTACGACCCTCGGGGTGATCTTCGACGAGGAACGCTTCCGGCTCGAGATCTTCCTCTCCAGCAGCGTCCTTGCGCCGCAGGGCGTGGGTGCAGCCGAATATCTCGATTTTCCCGATCGCGGCGTGTCGGTTCTCAACCGG
>JBFHIF010000033.1:0-8846 GCA_041596595.1 Erythrobacter sp.
ATAGGTGCCGATTAGGATGCGGCGCTTGACCTCGTCGCCGAAGCCGGCGGCGCGGGTCGCGGCGTACATGTCCTGCAGACCCGACCCTTCGGGCAGGTCGCGAAGGCCATAGCGAACCCCGTCATAGCGCGCGAGGTTGGACGAGGCTTCGGCAGGCGCGATGATGTAATAGGCGGGCAGCGCGTATTTGGTGTGCGGCAGCGACACGTCGACGATCTCGGCGCCTGCATCCTGCAACCATTTCTTGCCCTGCTCCCAGCTGTCGAGGATCGCCTGCGCGGTCCCTTCCATGCGGTATTCCCTGGGGATGCCGACCTTCTTGCCGCGCAGGTCGGCGCTGAGCGCGCCTTCCCAGTCGGGCACCGCGACATCGAGGCTGGTCGCGTCCTTGGGATCGAAACCCGCCATCGCACCCAGCATGATCGCGCAATCCTCGACCGATCGCGCCATCGGCCCGGCCTGGTCGAGCGAGCTTGCGAACGCCACCACGCCCCAGCGCGAGCAGCGGCCATAGGTCGGCTTGATCCCGCAAATGCCGGTAAAGGCGGCGGGCTGGCGGATCGATCCGCCGGTATCGGTTCCGGTCGCAGCCGGAGCAATCCGCGCGGCCACGGCGGCGGACGAGCCGCCCGACGAACCACCGGGGCTCATCGCCGCATTGCCGCCGTCCTTGCGCCACGGCGAGGCAACATTGCCGAAATAGCTGGTCTCGTTCGATGAGCCCATCGCGAACTGATCGAGGTTGAGCTTGCCGAGCATCCCCGCGCCCGCATCCCACAGGTTCTGGCTCACCGTGCTTTCGTAACGCGGCACGAAACCTTCGAGGATGTGGCTCGCGGCAGTGGTCTGTACGCCCTTGGTGGCGAACAAATCCTTCATCCCGATCGGCACGCCGGCCATCGCGCCCAGCTCGCGCCCCTCGGCGCGCGCCTTGTCGGCGGCGTCGGCGGCGGCGAGAGCATGGTCGGGAGTGGTGACGATGAAGGCGTTGAGTTCGGCGGCTTCGGCCACTGCCGCGTTGAAGGCTTCGGCCACTTCGCGCGCGGTGAACTCGCCCGAGCGCACCCCGTCGCGGATAGCCTTGACGCCAAGAGAGGTCAGGTCAGTCATGTATTCGGTCACCTCGGGCCTATTCGATCACTTTGGGCACGCCGAAAAAGCCGTGCTCGGCTGCGGGCGCATTGGCGAGCACGTCTTCGCGCCGCCCGCCCGCGGTGTGTGGGTCGGCATCGACCACATCGTCGCGCAGCCGCAACGTATTGGGGATCACCGCGCTCATCGGCTCGACCCCGCTCACGTCGACCTCGCCAAGCTGTTCGACCCAGTCGAGAATGTTGTTGAGCTCGGGCACGAGCGCCTCAAGTTGCTTGTCGTCCATGCTGATCCGCGCGAGCGAGGCGATCTTGGCGACGGTCTGCTTGTCCACCGACATCGTTTTATCCGTGTTGCTTGAGTGTCATTCGCCCTGCGGCAGTTCGGCTTCGGGGGCACCCTGCGGCGGTCCGCCCGCGCCTGCTCCCCCTGCACCCATCCCCATCGTCTGCTGGAGAATCTGGAGATTGCGGTCGAACGTGTCGCGCGAGATGAAATCGACGACCTCGATCTCGAAGATCAGATCGGCATTGGGCGGGATCGGTGCGCCTTGCGGCGGCTCGGAGCCGTAGGCCTGTTCGGACGGGATATAGAGTTCGTATTTCCCGCCCTTCTGCATTTGCTGCAGGCCGTTATAGAACCCGTCGATCGTCGCGCCTTCCTCGATCGGGAATGGCGTGCCTTCGGGAAACAGCCCCTGGACCGGGAGCGGAATATCCTGCGACTGATCGAACACCTCGCCGGTCGAGGCGAGCTTGCCGGTATATTTGACGAACGCGATATCGCCGACCTGCCCGGTCGGGCCTTGACCCTCGACCAGCGTATCGATCGCAAAACCCTTGGGCACCGCGGCCCAGGCAATGCTCACCCCGATCAGCACGGCAACGATCACGCCGAGCCACAATTTGGTGAGCGAGCCCTTGGCGACGGGCTGGAGCGGGACACGGGTAACTTCGGCCATCTTTTATCCTAAACATCTGAAACCGCGCCCGGAGAGAACGGCTGCCTTGAAAGCAAAAGGGCGCGGAACTGGTCCGCGCCCTGATGGCGTATCACGGTGGTGCATTCAAGCGCGAATGCAGCCGATTTTCGCGCGCATCACTTGATGCCGTCGCGCTCCATCCGCTTGCGCTCGAGCTTGCGTGCACGACGCACCGCAGCGGCCTTTTCACGGGCGCGCTTTTCGCTCGGCTTTTCGTAGTGGCGACGCAGCTTCATCTCGCGATAAACACCTTCGCGCTGCAGCTTCTTCTTGAGCGCGCGCAGGGCCTGATCGACATTGTTATCGCGAACCATGATTTGCATAAACGACTACTACCTCATTCCAATTGGCGCCGGCCCCGCTGACGATTCGCGGGAAAAAGCGCGTGAATTTGACGCGAAAAACGGCGCGAAACCCATGCCCGAGAGGCAGGGTCCGCGCTGAAACCGAGGCCTACCTAGCCAATCCGGGGGATTTTGGCAAGATATCAACCGCGCCTGGCGCGGCGAAACGTGCCGTGGCCGCTATGCAGGGCCGCCGCGCGGCGTTATGGGCGGGGAACATGGCCACTGAAATCACCCCCTTATTCGCCAGCCTCAACGTGGCTGCGGGCGGAGCCGTCGGCGCGCTGGCGCGCTTTCATCTCGGCCGCGCGGTCTCTGGCGCTGCCGGTCCGGGGAGCCAATTCCCTTGGGCCACCTTGGCTGTCAACGTGATCGGCTGCCTGGCGATGGGCCTGCTGGCCGGATGGCTCGCGCGCGGCGCGGGCAACGAGGCCGCGCGGCTCCTGCTCGGCGTCGGCCTGCTTGGCGGGTTCACCACCTTCAGCGCCTTCGGGCTCGAAATGGTGGCGCTCGTCGAACGCGGATCGCCCAGTCTCGCCTTTGCCTACGCATTGGCCTCGGTGATCGCGGGCGTGGGCGCGCTGTGGCTGGGGCTATACACGATACGGGGTCTTGCATGAGCGCCGAAGTCCGCCAGTTCACCGTCAGCGAGGACGATTCCGGGATCCGGCTCGACCGCTGGTTCAAGCGCAACCTGCCGCAGATCGGCTTTGCCACCGTGTCGAAATGGGCACGCACCGGGCAGATCCGCGTGGATGGCAAGCGTGCCAAGCCCGAAGACCGGCTTGAGGCCGGACAGGTACTGCGCGTGCCGCCCGGCGGCGAGGCGAGCCACAAGGCCCCCAGGCCGCGCCGCGAAATGACCGAAGAGCAGATCGCCGAGGCGCGCGCGATGGTGATTCGCGAGACGCCCAGCGCGATCGTGCTCAACAAGCCTCCCGGCCTCGCGACCCAGGGCGGCAGCAAGACCACCCACCATGTCGACGGGTTGCTCGACGCCTTTGTCGAGAACGAGGATACGCCGCGCCCGCGGCTGGTCCACCGGCTCGACAAGGATACGAGCGGGGTTCTGCTCGTCGCCAGGACGCCGGGTGCGGCGGCAAGCTATTCGCGGCGGTTCTCGGGCCGCTCGGCGCGCAAGGTCTACTGGGCGCTGGTGGTGGGTGTGCCCGAAGTGCGCGAAGGCACGATCGACGCCCCGCTCGCCAAGCAGCCCGGCACCGGCGGCGAGAAGATGCACGTCGACGAGGAGAACGGACAGGTCGCCAAGACCCGTTACCGCGTGGTCGAACGCGCCGGGCAGAGAACCGCCTGGGTCGAACTCGAACCGCTGACCGGCCGCACCCATCAACTGCGCGTCCACATGGCCGCGATCGGCCACCCGATCGTGGGCGACGGGAAGTATGGCGGCAAGGAAGCCTTCCTGACCGGGGCGGTAAGCCGCAAGATGCACCTCCACGCGCGCCGCCTCATCATCGGCACGCCCGAGACAAAAGGCGCGGGCGGCAAGCTCGACGTCACTGCCGAACTGCCCGAACATTTCGCCGCAAGCATGGAAGCGCTGGGTTTCGACCTGACGCTCTCGGACGCGGCTCCGGTCCGCGACGAGGCGCCCGAGCGCACGCCTGCCGAAAAGAAGCAGGCCGCGCGCCGCCACGCAAAGCTCTATCGCAAGGAACGTCGCGGCGAGCGCCGCGGCCGCGCCAACGCGAAAAATGACCCGAAGAAAGGTGCCAAACCAGGCGCGAAGGGCAAACCGCGGGGCAAGCCCAAGGGGCCGCGCTGATGCATCCCAACCCCGCCTTTCGCAATTCCAGCCGCGAATTGCGCGATGCGACGATCCGGGCCAACCCCTTCGCGGCCGTAGTGAGCCAAGTCGGAGGCACACTGCGCGCGGCGCACACCCCGGTGGTGATCGCCGCTGACGGGGACAGCCTGCATTTTCACCTTGCGAAGGCGAACGATCTCGTGCCCCATCTCGCCGGGTCCGATGCGCTGGTGCTGATCGAGGGTCCGCATGGCTTCGCATCGGCACACTGGTATGAGCGCGACGGCGAAGTGCCGACCTGGAACTACATCACCTACGAGATCGCCGGACGGGTGGAGACGCTCGGCCGCGACGCGCTGTGCCGGCTGCTCGAAACCATCGCGGCGCAGAACGAGGCGCGGATCGGCGGATCGGCGTGGACGCTCAATTCGCTCGACCCGGAAAAACGCGACCACCTGCTAGAAGCGATCCAGGGGTTCTCCCTGCGGATCGAAAGCGTGCGCGAGACGGTCAAGCTCGCCCAGCACCGCAGCGATACCGAACGCGAACGGCTCGCCGCGGGGCACGCACGTTCCGGCGACCCGGCAATCGCCGCCGCGATCCGCGCGGTGCAGCCATGAAGCTCGCGATCTTCGATTGCGACGGCACGCTGGTCGATGGCCAGGCCGATGTCTGCCGCTCGATGGACATCGCCTTCACCAGCGCCGGCCTCGTCCCGCCCGACGCCAACCGGGTCCGCCGGATCGTCGGGCTGAGCCTCGGCGTGGCGGTGCGCGAGCTTGCGCCCGACATCAGCGAGGATCAGGCGCGCGAGGTGACCGAACATTACAAGTCGGCGTTCCGCACAAGGCGCGAGACGGGGCTGCTGCGCGAACCGCTTTACGACGGGATCGCCGAGACGCTGCGGGCGCTGCGCGAATCGGGCTGGGCCCTTGCGGTCGCCACCGGGAAATCGGATCGCGGGCTCAACGCCTGTCTTGCAGGGCATGGCCTGACCGACCTGTTCGTCTCGCTCCAGACCGCCGACCGTCACCCTTCAAAGCCGCATCCCGCGATGATCGAGGCCGCCCTGTTCGAAGCCGGGGCGAGCCCGCACCAGGCGGTGATGATCGGCGATACCAGTTTCGACATGGCGATGGCGAATGCGGCAGGGGTGCGCGCGATCGGGGTGGCGTGGGGCTATCATCCCCCCGCCGAACTGGCCGCGGCGGGCGCAGCCGAAGTGGTCGAGGCGGTCGCCGATCTCGCAAACACGCTGGAGCGCGCGCTGTGAACCTGAGCCAGGACCCCGAAACCGTCGCGGCGCGGCGCTACACCATCATGAACCTCGTGCGGATCGTAGCGATCGCCGCGGCCGCACTGGGTATCGGGATCGCGCGCGACGCCTTTCCCGGCCCTTACCCGCTCGGCGTGGTGCTGGCCGTGGCGGGGGTCGCAGGATTCTTTTTCGGCCCCTATATTCTCGTCAAACGATGGAAAGCGCGGGACAACGAAGGCTGATGAAGCGGTTTTACGACAATGTCGCGGTGATGGAGAATGCGGACGGCACCTGGCAGGTCACTCTCGACGGACGCCCGATCCGAACGGTCAAAGGCGCGCACCAGGCGGTCCCGGCCGAGGCGCTGGCCCGGTTGCTCGCCACAGAATGGGACATCGAGAGTGACGAACTCGACCCGAAGACATTCGTCCATCGCGACATGGCCGATTACGCGATCGACGTGATCGCTCAGGATCGCCCCGGCCACGTCACCAAGTTGCTCGGCTTTGCCGAGACCGACACGCTGCTATACCGCGCCGACCCCGATGATGCGTTTCACAAGGAACAGCACGCCTTGTGGGAACCGCTGGTCACCACTTTCGAGGCACGCGAGGGGATCGCACTTACGCGGGTTTCGGGGATCATGCCCCGTGCGCAACCGCGCGAAAGCCTTGCGGCGCTCGAAAAGCGGCTTGCCGCGCTCGGCCCCTTCGCTCTTGCCGCCGTCGAAATGCTCGCCTCGCTCGCCGCCTCGCTGACCGTCGCCCTTTCGGCGGTCGAAGCGGAGGACGAGGAAGACGCGCTGGCGCTATGGCGTGCCGCCTGTCTCGAGGAAGAATGGCAAGCCGAGCAGTGGGGCCGCGATCCCGAGGCCGAGGACCGCCGCGCCGATCGGCAGCGGCGGTTTCTCAAGGCCTGGGCGTTTGCCCGCGCCGCGCGTGCGGGCGACGTGGGCGAGGCAGCCTAGCTGCCGAGCATCCAGCCGGCGATTTCGCCCGCCACCTGGTTGGCCGCGCGATTGAGAGCGGGGCCGACAAAGGCGGCTTCGGGCGTCACGCCGCTTTCGCGCGCTTCGAAACGACGAGTGATCACCGTTCCGTCTGCCGCGATCCGCATCGCGTCGAACCGCACCACCACCGCCTGTCCGACCGCGTCATAGCCCATTTCGGAAAGCGTGCCGCGCACGCTCTGGGCCGCGAGCAGCGGGGTCTCGTCATTGTCGATCACCAGCACGCCGCCGCGTGCACGCATGGTCTCGCCGACCAGCCGGCGGAACAGCCGGGCGGGCTTTTCGACCCAGACCGCGTCCTGGAGATAGGCGATCTTGGTATCGGTCACCGCGACCGGCACGCGCAGCACGTCGAGCTTGGCCGGGGTGTCGAACGGCAGCACCGCCACGGCGCGCGCGGGGTTGGCGGGCGATGCGCTCGCGCCCGTCCCGGCCTCGGCGCTGGCCTGCGGGGTGAGCGTCAGGAGGCTTTCGGGCGGGTCTTCACCCAGGCTGAGGCAGCCCGCCAGCGCGGCCGCGCCTGCGCACACCACTCCCATCCGCAGCGCTTTCACGGTGGCATTGGCTCGGTCGAGCATCGCGATGGGTCCTCTCATGGCTTGTAATCGGGCAGGGTCTGCCCCTTCAGCAGCGCGCCTGCGCCCTGGTTGTCGATCTTCTCGGTCAGCGACCGCAGCGAACGGCTGGTCACCCGCAGGTCCTGCAGCGTCGCCTCGGCGGCGGGCAGCGTCGTTTCGCGCAATTGCCGTGCGGCCGGGCGCGCATCCTCGAGCGTCGCCGCGAGCGCGGCGGCGGCCTTGTTGGCCGAATTGAGCGTGCCGCGCAGTTCGGCGGCCAGAGCCGGGCCTTCCTGGTTGAGCAGCTTGTCGGTGGTCGCGGTCGCCTTTTCGAAGGCGTCGAGCGCCTCGCCCGCTTCCTTGAGCGCGAATTGCAGCTCGCGGAACGTGCCTTCGAGTTGCGGCGCGGCATCGGCCATTTCGGCGGTGAGCCGGTTGGTATTGCGCAGGATGCCAGTCATTTCGGCCTGGTTTTCGGGACCGAGCAGGGTGTTGAGGTTCTCGGTCAGCGTCGCCAGCCGCTCGAGCAGCAGCGGGGCGTTGTTCAAGAGCGCGTTGATGCCGCCATCCTTGGGCGGGATGACCGGGCGGCCCTCGGGACAGGCGGTGGTCTCGCAGGTGATCGGCGGCGCGTTCTTGCGCGCCCCGTCGAGCAGGATCGACGAAACGCCGGTGAAGCTCGCCTGGATCGTCGCGGTGGTGCCGACCAGGATCTGCACGTCCTCGCGCACCTTGATCCGCACGCGGACGAATTCGGGGTCCTCGCTCGACAGCGAGATCTCGCTCACCTGTCCGACCGGGACGCCGGCATAGGAAACCTGGCTTCCGCTCGCGAGGCCCGAGACGCTTTGCGCGTAGAAGATGTCGTATTCGTTCTGGTCGCCCTGACCCAGCCGTGCGATCCAGACGATGAACAGCGCCAGAGCCGCAAGCAATGCCAGCGTGACCGCTCCGACCCAGATGTGATTTGCGCGTGTTTCCATTCCGCCTTCCCTATGAACGCTGTGGCCGGGCCGTGTCCATCCACTTGTATTGCCGGGCCAACCGCGCGCCGTTCTAGCGTGGGGTCACGCCATAACGCTGGCCGCGGGCATGGGCTTCCTGCGCCGCCCGCCCCCGCGGCCCGTTGAAATATTCGTCGATCCACGGATGCTGCGTATCGATCAGCTCGGAAATGGTTCCGACCGCGATCACCTTCTTATCTGCAATCACCGCGACCCTATCGCAGATCTCGTAGAGCGTATCGAGGTCGTGGGTGATGAGAAACACCGTGAGATCGAGCGTTTCCTGCAATTCCTTGGTCAGCCGGTCGAACTTGGCCGCGCCGATCGGGTCGAGCCCGGCGGTCGGTTCGTCGAGGAACAAAAGCTTGGGATCGAGCGCGAGAGCCCGCGCGAGGCCGGCGCGCTTCTTCATCCCGCCCGAAAGCTCCGAGGGATATTTGTTGATCGCGTCTTCGGGAAGACCCGAGAGCAGCACCTTGTAGCGCGCCAGCTCCTGTCGCAATTCCGGCTCGATCTCGGGGTAGAACTGCTTGATCGGGACCTCGACATTCTCGCCCACGGTGAGGGTCGAGAACAGCGCCCCGCCCTGGAACAGCACGCCCCACTGGCTGCGCACGCCGATATTCTGGTCGGGATCAGCGCGGGTGATCTCGCGGCCGAGCACCTCGATCGACCCCTCGACCGGCTGCTGGAGCCCGATGATCGAGCGCATCAGCACCGATTTGCCGGTCCCCGACCCGCCGACCACGCCGATGATCTCGCCCTTCTCGACCGTGAGATCGAGACCTTCGTGGACGGTGAAATCACCAAACGCGTTCTTGAGACCGCGAAC
>JBFHIF010000034.1:0-8710 GCA_041596595.1 Erythrobacter sp.
CGTGATGTCGGCCAGGAACGGATCGACCAGCTCATCTCGGGCATCCAGCGCCAGGTCGAAATCTCGGGCGAACCCGAAGTGCCATCCTCGCGCATCGGCGAGATGGTGATGGATGGCCTCAAGCAGATCGACAGCGTCGCCTATATCCGATTTGCCAGCGTCTATCGGGATTTTTCCGAAGCGCGCGATTTTGAGGAATTCGCCAGCACCGTGAACCGCGCGGCGCAGGATTGAGTGCGCGAGCCATGACTCCACCGATCATCGTGCTGGTTCGTCCGCAGCTGGGCGAGAATATCGGCAAGGCCGCACGCGCCATGCTCAATTTCGGCCTGACCGAGATGCGACTGGTCAATCCGCGCGACGGCTGGCCCAACCCTTCGGCGGGTCCGGCAGCGGCCGGGGCGGACGTGGTGCTCGACCGCGCGCAGATTTACCAGAGCACCGCAGAAGCCGTAGCCGATTGCGAGCATGTCTATGCCACCACCGTGCGCAAGCGCGGGGTAACCAAGCCCGTCGTCGGCCCGGATGGCGCTGCGCGACTGATGCATTCCGAGCCGGGACGGCACGCGATCCTGTTCGGACGCGAGGCATCCGGGCTCGAGACCGAAGACGTCGCGCTCGCTCGCCATATCCTCACCGTGCCGATCAATCCCGAGTTCGGATCGCTCAATCTTGCGCAGGCAGTGATCCTGACCGCCTATGAATGGGCACGGATCGGGCGCGAGCAAGGCAAGGACGCCGGCCTGGTCCAGCCCACCGCCGAGGACGAAGCTCTGCCCCCCGCCCCGCAGGCCGAGCTCGACGGGCTGATCGCACATCTTGAAAAAATGCTCGAACCACGCGGGTATTTCCTGCCCGAATCGCGTGCCGAAGCGACGAGGCGAACCCTCAGGAGCGTGCTTACACGGCCGGGCTGGAACCATCTCGAGGTGAGAACCTTGCGCGGGATACTCAGCACGCTAGAGCGAGACCCGCGCCCTTAGGCGCCGAGGACCTTCGATGAGCCGCATGGACAACACCAGGCCGTTCCGGCCAGACTGGCCCGAACACGGTGCCGCACAAATGGCGCGCGATTTCCTGTTCTTGCGGCATTTGCGCGTCGTTCGCGCACGAACCATGCGGCATCTTCGCAAGTGGATCAGTGCCGTCAGCCCTGCGAACAGGCCGGTGCGCACGGTTTACGATGTCTCGATGTGGCCCAACTGGGGCGACAAGACCTATGCCTATTGCCATTACGGCACTTACGGATCTTATCTGGCTGACCTGCTCCGGGCGGTCGATCGCCCCTTCATTTTCCTCGATATCGGCGCCAACCAGGGGTTGTTCTCGCTGATCGCCGGGCAAAACCGGAATTGCGAGGCCATCGTGGCGCTCGAACCGGTGCCGCGAACATACGATCTGCTTGCGCGCAATCTGACTGCGAATGCGCTCGATGAACGCGCGACCGCTCTCAATTTCGGGCTTTCCGACCGGGTCGGGACCTTTCCGATCACGCTCAGCAAGGGTCATAGCGGCCTTGCCACCCTGGGCGGCGAAGCCCGTCAGTTTCGCGGCGAGCATCCGACCACCGATGTGAAGCTCGAAACCATGACCGAACTCGCGCAGCAAATCCCCGCCGACCTGCCGATCTTCGTCAAGGTCGACGTCGAAGGTCACGAGGAGACGGTGATCCGCGAATTGCTGTCGTGGGGCGAGGCCGAGCGGATTTTCGGTCTCTTCTACGAGCATGACGATCGGTGGACCGACAAGGAAGCGGTGAACGCTTTGCTTGACGAAGCCGGGTTCCGGCGAGAGCGGAAATTCGGGCGCGGACGGCATTACGATGTGCTTGCAGCGCCGGACCCGGGCGCATCGGCGTAGAAGCCGGTCGACAGCGATACGCCTTCGGTCGATTGATCCTGCCCCGCCGTGGACTTTGCCTGACGTAAACGTTAGGCCGCCTACGTCTTCCAGCAAGTCCACGAGAACCTTGATGAAATCCTTCCTCTGCCGTGCTGCGGTTCCTGCGGCGCTGATCCTTTTCGGCGCTACGCTATCCGCTGAACCAGCTTCGACCGCCGCTCCTCAGGCCCCTCATGCCCAGCACGCCGAGCGGGGCGAGCACGCGGATCACACGGACCACATGAACCACCAGGGACACACTGGACACGGCTCCTCCGATCAGAAGGCCGATGCTCAACCTGCTACCGAGGCAAAGGAAGCGGAGCGGGTATGTCGGCACGTCAAGCTCGACATGAGCAGCCGCCGCAAGACGAAACTCTGCAAGACGGCGGACGAATGGCGCGAGTTCAACCAGCCCCGCTAGGAGCCGCGACCGCCCACTTGCGCTTGACCAAGCGGTCATTCCTGCTAAGGGCCGCGCTTCCGCAATAAATTGGCTCCGCACCCCGGTGAAGCGGCAGCCGCGCAGGACAATCTCGGTCCTGCGGTGCGATGCCGGGTTGAATGGCCGCCATTGGGGTGGCCCAGCAAATTGAAGGACTAGACTTATGTCGAAGCGCAAGAGCGCCAAGTACAAACTCGACCGCCGGATGGGTGAAAACATCTGGGGTCGCCCGAATTCCCCGGTCAATAAGCGCTCCTACGGTCCCGGTCAGCACGGCCAGCGCCGCAAGGGCAAGATGAGCGATTTCGGCCTTCAGCTTCGCGCCAAGCAGAAGCTCAAGGGCTATTACGGCGACGTGACCGAAAAGCAGTTCCGCTCGACCTACAAGGACGCCACCCGCATGAAGGGTGATACCGGCCAGAACCTGATCGGCCTGCTCGAGCGGCGTCTCGACATGATCGTCTACCGCGCCAAGTTCGCGCCGACGATCTTCGCCGCGCGCCAGATCGTCAATCACGGGCACATCTATGTGAACGGCGTGAAGTGCAACATCCCGAGCCGCCGTTGCGACGTCGGCGACGTGATCAGCCTTGGCAAGAAGGCGCAGGAAATGGCTCTCGTCATCGAAGCCCAGAGCCTGCCCGAGCGTGACATTCCCGACTATGTCGCTCCCGACGGCAACGAGAAGGTGCAGTTCACCCGCGTGCCCAAGCTCGACGAAGTGCCCTATCCGGTGACGATGGAACCCAACCTCGTGGTCGAGTTCTATTCGCGCTGATCTCTCGACAAGAAACGCATTACAAAGGGCGGCCCAATGGGTCGCCCTTTTTCGTTTGGCGCTCGCGAAACAGAGGCGGGCAGTCGATCAGGCCGCCCAAAAAGAAAGGCGGCCCAGAACGGACCGCCTTCCTCTGTGCCTCTTCGAGAGGCTAATAATACGCTTCAATCGTGCAAACGATCCCAGAATTCGAACTCGTATGCGATCGAGGCTTCGACCAGGTCTTCCCAGATCTGAGCCACGGCATCGGCGGGTAGACCGCGCGCCTCGGCATCGGCCCGCGCCGCGGCAATCACGCTCGCCTTGCGGTCCTCGTCGCGCACCGCATCGCGGCTCGGCTTGATACGCGCTGCTGCGCGCATGTAGCCGAAACGGCGATCGAGCAATGCAACGAGTTCGCGGTCGGTCGCGTCGACCCCGGCGCGCACTTCGCTCATGGTCTGACAGTCTTCGGGAGATTTCACTTCGGCAGGCATGGCCGCGCACTTGGCCGCTTGAGAGGCGTTTGTCGAGAGCGATGAGGGGATACCAACAGCAAGCCGGGTTCGGGCGGCGCGACTATTCAACCGGCGAGATAATTGCGCCGGAATTCGGTCGCGAATTCGTCAAATCGTGCCTCGCTGATAGCCTCGCGCATCGCCTGCATGAGCGCCTGGTAGAAAAACAGGTTGTGCTCTGTGACCAGCATGGTCCCGAGGATCTCGCCCGACTTGTGCAAGTGGTGCAGATAGGCCCGCGAATAATCGGCGCAGGCGGGACACGCACAGCTTTCGTCGAGCGGGCCGGTATCCTCCTTGAACCGCGCATTGCGAAGGTTGAGCGGGCCGTTCCAGGTGAATGCCTGACCGTTGCGGCCCGAGCGCGTCGGCAGGACGCAATCGAACATGTCGATCCCGCGTTCGACCGCCCCGACCAGATCGTCAGGCTTGCCCACGCCCATCAGATATCGCGGACGGTCTCCGGGAAGCATTTCGGGTGCGTAGTCGAGCACGCCGAACATCGCTTCCTGTCCCTCGCCCACGGCAAGCCCGCCAACGGCATATCCGTCAAAGCCGATCTCGATCAGTTTTTCGGCACTGATCTGGCGCAGCTCCTGGTCAAGTGCGCCCTGCTGGATCCCGAACAGCGCCGCGCGCGCGGCGTGGTCCTCTCCTGAATCGAAACCCTCGCGGCTTCGCCGCGCCCAGCGCATCGACAGTTCCATGCTCGCCGCGATTTCGTCGCGCGGGCGGTCGGCGCGGGGGCATTCGTCGAACGCCATCACGATATCCGATCCCAGAAGCCGCTGGATTTCCATCGATCGTTCGGGAGTGAGCATGTGCTTCGACCCGTCGAGGTGGCTGCGAATCTCAACCCCTTCCTCAGTCAATTTGCGCAGCTCCGAAAGGCTCATCACCTGGTAGCCGCCGCTATCGGTCAGGATCGGCCTGCCCCAGTTCATGAAATCGTGCAGTCCACCCAGCTTTGCCACCCGTTCCGCACCGGGTCGCAGCATCAGGTGATAGGTGTTGCCCAGGATGATATCGGCTCCGGTCGCGCGGACGCTCTCGGGCTTCATCGCCTTCACCGTTGCAGCGGTTCCGACCGGCATGAACGCCGGCGTAGCGATATCGCCGCGCAGCATCCTGATCGTGCCGCGGCGCGCCCTGCCGTCGGTTGCGTGAATTTCGAAGGAGAAGCGTTCGTCGGTCATTCCCTGAGCCGCCATCCGGTGCGGAAGATAAATGCGATCACCGCGATACACAGCGCGAGGAATCCGAAGGTTAGCCCCAGGGAAACCGCGATCGGCACGTCGGACACGCCGTAGAAGGTCCAGCGCAGGCCGCTGACAAGAAACGCGATCGGATTGGCCAGCGCGATCGTGCCCCACGGCTCGGGCAGCATGTCGATCGCGTAGAAGGTCCCGCCGAGGAATGTCAGCGGAGTCAGGATCAGGACCGGAATGATCCCGAGCTTTTCGAAGCTGTCGGCCCAGATCCCGAGAATGAAACCGAACAGCGAGAAACTCGCCGCCACGAGCATGATGTAGCCGATGGCATAGACCGGGTGCGCGATCGTGTAATCGACGAACAGGGTTGCGGTGGCGAGAATGATCGCCGCGAGGATCAGGCTCTTGGTTGCCGCAGCTCCGACAAATCCGATGAGCGTTTCGGCGACCCCCACCGGCGCGGAAAGCAATTCGTAGATCGTGCCGGTGAAGCGCGGCATGTAGATTCCGAAGCTCGAATTGTTGGTGGTTTCGCCGAGCAGCGTCAGCATCAGCAGGCCGGGGATGATGAAAGCCCCGTATTCGATTCCCTGGATCGGCTCCATGCGGCTGCCGATCGCCGCCCCGAACACCACGAAATAGAGCGAGGTCGTGATGACCGGCGCTGCGAGCGACTGGAATGCGGTGCGAAATGCCCGCATCAATTCGCGCTGGTATATCGACCAGGCGCCGCGTGCATTGAAGGTCATCGTGCAGTCTCCTGCTCGGTCACCAGACCCACGAAGATGTCCTCGAGCGAACTGTCGTGAATATCTATCCCGGTGTAATCGATCCCTGCGGCACACAGCGCCTTGGTCAGTTCGGCGACTTCTGCCCGTCCCTTGCCCGTGCCATCGCCGCCGCGATAGAGGATTTCGCGGCCCCCTGCGTGCAATTCGACCGGAAACGCAGCGAGTGCCGGGGGTAGCGCCGATAGCGGCTCCGCGAGCGCGAGAACCGCTTCGGTCCGCCCCATCTTGTGCATGATCGCGGCCTTGTCATCGACTGTCAGGATCTCGCCTTTGCGGATGATCCCGACGCGGTCGGCCATTTCCTCGGCTTCCTCGATGTAATGGGTGGTGAGGATGATCGTGGTGCCCTTCTCGCGCAGCGCGGCGATCTGTCGCCACATGTCCTTGCGCAGCTCGACATCGACCCCTGCGGTGGGTTCGTCGAGAAAAAGGAGGTCGGGCTCGTGGGCAAGCGCCTTGGCAATCAGGACGCGGCGTTTCATCCCACCGGACAATTCACGGATCTGGTTTTCGCGCTTGTCCCACAGCGAAAGGCTGCGCAGGACCTCCTCGATCCGGGCGCGGTCGGGCGGATGGCCGAACAGGCCGCGCGAATAGGACACCGCGCGCCAGACCGTTTCGAACATGTCGGTGGCGAGTTCCTGCGGCACCAGACCGATGCGTGCGCGCGCCGCGCGCCAGTTGCGCGCCAGATCGTCACCAAAAGCTGTGATCGTTCCCGATGTCGGGTTCACCAACCCGCAGACCGCCCCGATCAGCGTCGTCTTGCCCGCCCCGTTCGGACCGAGAAGCGCGAAGATTTCACCCTTGCGAATATCGAGGTCGACATCGCTTAACGCGCGAACTCCGCCGGAATAGACCTTGGTCAGGCCGCGTATCGAAAGGATCGGATCGGACATCGCGAGTGCGCTTAGGGTAGCAGCAGCGAGGAGTCACCATAGGAATAGAACCGGTAATCATGCGCGATCGCATGGTCGTAGGCTGCCATCATGCGGTCGCGGCCCATCAGCGCGCTGACAAGCATCATGAGTGTCGATTTGGGCAGGTGAAAATTGGTCATCAGCCCGTCGGTTGCGCGAAATCGATAGCCGGGGGTGATGAATATGTCGGTATCGCCCGAAAACGCGTGGATCACCCCGCCCTCGTCTGCCGCGCTTTCGATCAGGCGCAGCGCCGTGGTGCCGACCGCGATCAACCGCCCTCCCCTGGCACGCGCCGCGTTAAGCCGATCGGCGGTCGCAGCATCGATCCGACCAAATTCGGCGTGCATTGCGTGATTGTCGGTATCATCGGCTTTTACAGGCAGGAATGTGCCGGCACCGACGTGGAGCGTCAGCGTCTCGCGCCCGATCCCGCGCGCGTCGATCGCAGCGATCAGTTCGGGGGTAAAATGTAGCGAAGCGGTCGGCGCGGCAACCGCGCCGTCCTCACGCGCGAACATGGTCTGGTAATCTTGCTGGTCCTGTTCATCGACCTCGCGCTTGCCCGCAATATACGGTGGCAGCGGCATGGTGCCGGCCCGGTCGAGCAGCGCTTCGACCGGCTCATCACCTTCGAACATGAGAGTGATCGAACCATCGCCGTGGCGCGATTCGGCTATCGCGGTCACTCCGCCCCCGAAAACGATCTGATCGCCTTCGCGAACCCGTTTTGCATTGCGGACGAAGGCCTGCCAGCGCCGAAGGTCGATACGCTTGTGCAAGGTGGCGCCAATCCGCGCCTCGCCGCCTGCGCGGCGCCCTTCGAGCTGAGCGGGGATCACCCGCGTATCGTTGAAAACGAGGACATCACCGGGCGCGAGCAATTGCGGCAGATCACGAACCCCGCGATCCTCGAACGGTTCGTCCTGTCCTCGCACGACCAGCATGCGCGCGGCATCGCGCGGTCGCACCGGGCGCAGTGCGATCCGCTCGGGCGGAAGATCGAAATCGAACAGGTCTACGCGCATCGGCAGCGCGCCTAGCGGCACAATGGTCTTGTGAAAAGCCTACTGCTGCTGAAGCGGCGCGCTCAGCATGTCGCTGGTGATTTCCTCGTCGGCCGTTGCGGGTGCGCTCGGCCGCGTGGGACGCGGCTTGTTGTCGCTCGCCAGAGAGGCCTGCACGATACGCGTCGGATTGGCGGGAGGCTCGCCGCGATTGATCGCGTCCACAGCGCCCATGTTCTCAATCACGCGACCGAAATTGGTGTAGCGCTTGTCGAGGCTGAAACGCGGGTAGAAAACGATGAAGAACTGACTGTTGGCGCTGTCTTCCTCATTGGCGCGCGCCATCGAGACGGTGCCGCGGATATGCGGCATCGGATTGAATTCGGCCTTGAGGTTGGGAAGCTCGCTGCCCCCCTGTCCCGTTCCGGTGGGATCCCCGCCCTGCGCCATGAAACCGTCGAGCACGCGGTGGAAGATAATCCCGTCATAAAAGCCCTGGCGGGTCAGCGTCTTGATCCGTTCGACATGGTTCGGCGCCCATTCGGGCATGAGCCGGATCTTGACCCTCTCGCCGTTGGAGAGATCGAGCACCCACACGTTTTCCGGATTTTCCGTCGGATCGTAATTGATCGGGGCATAGGTGAACGAAGACGCGGTTGCGGTCTCGGTCTCCTGGGCGGAAACAGCCGAAGAGACTGCGATAAGGCTGAACGCGGCAAGCGCGCCGAAGATAGGCTTGATCATTGCAAAGGGTCTCGAAATCAGAGGGTCGAAGCGCGGTCTAGCGATGGTCGGCTGACACTTCAATGAATGAAGCACTGACAATGTATAAGCCGGCAGGTTTCAATAGTCGCCTTTGCGACCGATCTCCTCGACCCGGGCGATCACTTCCTCGCAGACCTTCTTGCTGACGAAGGGCGTGATGTCGCCGCCGTAGAGGGCGATTTCCTTGACCAGTTTCGAGGCGATCGGCTGAAGCGAGACGTCGGCCATAAGGAACACGGTCTCGATGTCGTCGTCGAGCTGCTGGTTCATCCCGGCCATCTGATATTCGTATTCGAAATCCGCGACCGCGCGCAGGCCGCGGATAATCACGCTGGCGCCCTGTTTCTGGGCGAACTTGACCAGCAGCGCGTTGAACCCGACCACTTCGACATTGTCGAGCCCGAGACCGGCAACC
>JBFHIF010000035.1:0-8586 GCA_041596595.1 Erythrobacter sp.
GCGCGGGTTTCGCTGAACGAGGGCGAGTCGCCCAGTGACGTTTCCGCGATGGCAAACGGGAAGGACATGAACACCAGATAGGCGAGCGCCCCAATCAGATACCCGATCAAGCCGACCAAAAGCTGTGTCCGCGCGCTCCAGCGCAGGCAGGCGACCACGAGGAATCCGAAAATCGCGTAATACATCAGGATGTCGCCCATCCAGATGAGGAAGAAATGAATGAGCCCGAATGCCAGCAGGATCACGAGCCGCCAGATCTGGAGTCGTCGCGACCCTCCCCGCGCCCATGTTCGCTCCATGAAAAGGTAGAGCCCGGCCCCGAACAACAGCGTGAACAGGCCGCGCATCTTGCTGTCGATGAGCACGAACTGCGCCACCAGCAGCCAGTCCGAAACCGGGCCATGTTCCGTCAGGAATGCGGCCGGATACATATAGGCGATGAAGGGTTGGCCGAACGCGACGATATTGGCGGCGAGAATGCCCATGACCGCGATGCCACGGATGAAATCGAGGCTGGATATACGCTCCGCCCCCGAGACCGGAGCGAGATCGGGGGTCGCACCCCCGGATACCGCATAGTCTTCCGCGCGCGTGGAATCGCCGTCCATCTGTTATTCCCCCTGCCCCTCTTGTGGAGGAGAGGATAGCATCGGCACCGCCGAGGGAAAGCGCTAAATCAGGCGCTTCCCATCGGCGCGGGTCGGGGAACGGTCGTCAGCCCTTGGTGACGTAGCAGGAGTGGCCTTCGCTCTTGAGCTGGCTGCAGGCAGACTGCGCTTCGCCTTGCGAAACGAAGCCCGCAGCGTGGAGCCGGGTCACCTTGCCGCTGGGAACGAGCAGCTTGCTCGCGCCCGACAGTGCCGGATTGCCCGAAAGCCGCGACCACAGGCGATCTGCATTGCCCGCGACGCCGAACGCGCCGAGCTGGACCCGCCAGGCCCCCTCGCGCGGCTTTTCCTCGAGAGATTGCCGCGCGGCGATCCTTACGGGTCTTGCCACAGGTGCTGGCTTTTCCGTCTGCGCAGGCTTCGCGGCCCCGAGATCAAGCGCAGCCAGGTCGGCAGCCCGCCGACGGGTCGCCTCCGCTTCCATCTCGCGCGCGAGCGATTGCGCCAGCTGGCGCTGGTTCTCGGGCACGAATTCATCCATCTGCTGCAGCGCGCTGCCGGCTTGGGGCAGACCGGCCGAGTGCGCGAGGGTCAGGAGCGCATAGGCGCGCACCCAGTCCTTTTCCGCGTAATCGGCGTTGAAATGCGCCAGACCCAGCACGTATTGCGCGCGCGGGTCGCCGCGGTCGGCAGCCGCGCGAATCAGCGGCATCGCGCGTGTCTGCTGGCCCTGCTGGAACAGCAGCAGGCCATAATTGTCCGCTGCCTTGAGATGACCCTTTTCCGCTGCCTTGGCATAGAGCTCGCTGGCGCGGGCCATATCCGCCTCGACCCCGCGGCCGAGGCGATAGGCCTGTGCGAGGTTAAACAGCGCATCGGCATCGCCTGCAGCTGCCGGGCCCTGCCATTCGCTGATCGCGCGGGCGTAGTCGCCGTTGCTCCAGGCATCGACACCGGTTTTGACATCCGCAATCGCGGGAGCGGCAGCACAGATAGTGGCCAGAACGGCCCCGCCGAAGGTGGCTGCGCGGATCCTCGAAACGCGCGGAACGCGTGTGCAATTCGCCATGGTCTTTCCCTTCCGTATGGCTCCCTGGCAAGCCCGATCGGGATCAGGCGTGCCGCGGGTATCGGGAACACTAGGCACGCCAAGGTTAGGATTTGGTTGCCAAGCACCAATTGCTGCGGGGAGCGCATCCAGAAGTGACCGGTGGCGTTCGCATCTTAACTCAAAATTAGGGGTATCCTGCGATCCCCAATGCAGTCAGCCGCACCAGCGGCACAGAAATGGTCACAATCAGGGGGACCCAGGCGTTGCGTGTATTAGCTTTGGCATCGCAGAAAGGCGGATCGGGGAAAACGACCCTGTCCGGACATCTTGCCGTCCAGGCCCAGCGCGCAGGCGCTGGTCCGGTCGTCTTGATCGATATCGATCCGCAAGGGTCGCTCGCGGACTGGTGGAACGAACGCGAGGCCGAATATCCGGCCTTTGCACAGACCACTGTCTCGCGGCTCGCCAACGACCTTCAGGTTCTGCGGCAACAGGGATTCAAGCTGGCGGTCATCGACACTCCGCCCGCGATCACGATGGCGATCCAGTCGGTCATCAGCGTGGCCGAACTGATCGTCGTTCCGACCCGCCCGAGCCCGCATGATCTGCGTGCAGTGGGCGCGACGGTCGACCTGTGCGAACGGGCAGGCAAGCCGCTTGTCTTCGTGGTCAACGCCGCGACGCCCAAGGCCAAGATCACCTCCGAGGCCGCTGTTGCGCTCTCGCAGCATGGCACCGTGGCGCCGATCACGCTCCACCACCGGACCGATTTCGCGGCATCGATGATCGATGGCCGCACGGTCATGGAGGTCGAGCCCGAAGGCCGCAGCGCGGCCGAAATCACCGCCTTGTGGAGATATATTTCGGACCGGCTCGAAAAGAATTTCCGTCGCACCATCTTCGCCGCACCCGGAGGGCAGCCTACTGTCGCTCCCGGCGCGCGCCAATCCGGCGGTTTCGGTCGCCGGGTGGCGCAGTAAGAGGAGAGCGCCGCGATGACCGAAGCCGTTTTCGCCTCGCTCAATCCGGCTCTGCTCGCCCGGAAAGGCGGCGCAAAACCCGCCATGCGTCCGCAATTGGCGCCCTTGCCGAGCGATCCGGTTTCGCTCGGCGAAGACGCGCTCGAGGATCTGGGCTGGAATGACATGGGCTGCGACCCCGAGACGGATCGTAGCGATACGCCGGTAATCGCGATCAGGCCGCGTGCCGCAAACGAGGACCTGATCGAGGTCGAAAGCCCGGTCGTGCGGCGTCAGCAGCGCGATATCGCCGACCGCGTTCTTGCCAATGCGGCAATGCCGACAAACCCGGAAGACGAAGTCCGGGACACCGGCACCGGCAAGGCAAAGCGCGCCGCCTTCACGCTCCGGCTCGACCCGGACCGGCACCTCAAGCTTCGGCTTGCCGCCACCATTCGCGATGTCAGCGCGCAGGCGCTGGTGACCGAGGCGCTCGACGCCATGCTCGCACGCTTCGAGGATCTCGATGCACTCGTCGAGCGAATGAAACCGCGCTGAAACGACCACAGATCGATTTTGATCGACACGACAGACGTTACACAGGGGATCGAAGATCATGAAACGCAGCAAAACCAGCTCGCCAAACACGCCCGGACCGGGCGGGAAGCTGGGCCTCGCCGTTACCACGGCCCTGGCCAGCGTCATGCTCACCGGTTGCACGACCGCTACCGCGCCGCCCGCAACGACCTCGTTCGGCAAGGCGCAGATTGCGCTTGAAAAGGGTCAGGCTGACCGCGCGATCGCCTATGCCGAAGAAGCAGTTCTGGCCGAGCCGCGTAACCCCTCCTACCGCGCGATGCTGGGCGCTGCCTATCTCGAGGCAGGCCGGTTCGAATCGGCAGCGACCACTTTTGACGATGCCCTCGCCCTTGGCGATGAAGATCCGCGCACCGTGCTGAGTTATGCGCTCGCCAAGATTGGCCAGGGCGACAATCAGGCCGCGCTGGCCCGGCTCACCGCCTGGGAAGGTGCGATCAATCCGGCCGATCTGGGCCTTGCCTTCGCACTTGCGGGCAATCCGGAACGCGGGATCCACGTGCTGACCAACACGCTGCGTGCGGGCCATAACACCCCCAAGGTCCGCCAAAATCTCGCCTATACCTATGCGCTCGCCGGAAACTGGCGCGCGGCGCGGCTGATGATGGCCGAAGATGTGCCGCCGGGTGAAATCGATGCCCGGCTGACCCAGTGGGCGGCCAATGCCGCGCCCGAACATTTCCAGGTTCGCGTCGCGTCGCTGCTCAATGTCACCCCTTCTCAGGACGGCGGGCAGCCGCGCCATCTTGCCCTGGGCAATTTCCCCAGCCAGCAGATGATGGTTGCACAAGCACAGTCCCAGGCGCCCGCAGAGCTCGCCTTTGTCGAGGCTTCGCCAACGCGCAGCCGTGAGGTCGAATCGGTCGATTCGCCCGGCTTCCTGCTGTCTGAAGGCCCGCAGGTCGCTCCGCCGGTCCGCGTCGCTGCGAGCGAAGACGCCGATGTCCGGCCGGCCAAGACGGTGGAGCCGCGAGTGGCCGCCTCGAAGAGCCCCGCATCGACGGTTCCGGCATTCGTGCCAACGCTCCGCTTCGTTTCGCGCCCGGTCGTGCAGGACATTCCCGAAAAGGTTTCGGCCCCCGCCCGCCAGAAAAGCCCGCAGCGTGCTGCTGCCGCTCCCAAGCCGCGTGCCGTCCCGATCGCGAAAGGCGCTGCAGCCACGCATCTTGTCCAGCTTGGCAGCTTCGACAGCCGCGCCGTCGCCGAGGACAAGGCCAACCAGATGAAGCGCCAGTTCGTGCAATTGCGCGATCGCGACGTGGTGATCACCGAAGCCGAGGTCGGCGGACGCACCTTCTTCCGGCTCGCGGTAGCCGGGTTCGAAAAATCCAGCGCGCGTTCGATGTGTTCGATCGTCCAGTCGAAGGGCAGCGGATGCTTCGCCTATGCGGCGGCCAGCCCGCCTGCGGGAGCGATCAATCGCGCGGTGCGGGTCGCCTCGCGCTAGGACCCGCCATCCTAATTCAGCGTGGAATCCCCGGGCGTCCTCGACGTTCCGGGGATTTTGCGTTCGCGCTCGCCTGCCTCCCAATGGGAGGCCATTAAACCAGCCTTGTGCCGCCCTTGAAAAGCGCCAACACCCGGCCTTCGACACCCTGACGATCGAACGGGGTGTTATCTGCTGTCGCTTCCATCTTGGTGCGGTCCACGAACCACGGAGCGGTCTCGTCAATCAGCACGATATCGGCCTGATGGCCGACGCGCAGTTCGCCGGCGTCGACCCCCAGCAGACGCGCGGGGTTGCGCGCCAGCAGGTCGAAGGCGCGCGGGAGGTCGATCACGCCATCGCGCACCAGGCCCAGCGTCATCGCCAACAGCGTCTCGGCCCCGGCCATGCCCGGCTCGGCATCGCCGAACGGCAGACGCTTGGCTTCCGGTCCGCGCGGATCGTGACCGCTCGCAATCACGTCGACAACACCTGCCCCAATTGCTTCGAGCGCCGCGTGCCGATCAATCTCGCTGCGCAGCGGGGGCGACAGACGGGCAAAGGTCCGGAAATCGCCCGTGGCGAGTTCGGACAACATGAAATGCGCAGGGGTAATGCCGCAGGTCACCTTGATCCCGCGAGCCTTTGCTTCGCGCACCTGGTCAAAGCCGCGCGCGGTGGTGACCTGACGGAAATGCACCCGCGCGCCGCTCATTTCGGCAAGCGCGATGTCTCGTGCGAGCGCAAGCGTCTCGGCCTCGGCGGGCGCGCTGGGAAGGCCGAGCCGCGTGGCAATTTCGCCCGCCGTGGCCACCGCCTCTCCCGCAAGGCCTCCATCCTCGGGGTGGGAGACGACGACGAGGTCGAGCATCGCGGCATATTGCAGCAATCTCAGCATCGTGCCGCTATCGGCGATCCAGCGGCGACCGGTCGCAACCCCGCGCGCGCCGGCATCCCTCATCATGGCAATCTCGGCCAGCTCGCGCCCTTCGAGGCCGCGCGTCGCGGCCGCCAGCGGATGCACCCAGAGGTCGGGCTTGCCGCTCTTGGCGATGAAATTGACCCGACTGGGATAGTCGAGCGGCGGCGATTGATCGGGCATCAGAGCCGCGCGCGTAATTCCGCCAAAGTGAAAGGCGGGCTTGTCGATCTCGAACACGCCAAAATCGATCAGGCCCGCAGCCACGAGGCGCCCTTTGGCCTCGACCACTTCGTCGCCATCCTCAGGCCGGACATTTTCGCCCACCCCAGCAATCAGGCCATCCACGATCCGGATCGTGCCCTCGATCACGCCGTCACTCGCGACGAGCCTTCCACCAGTGATCGCTAGCGGTCGCGCCTGTTTCATGCCCAGCCCTCCACCTGCCGCGCCGGGCGGGTCAATATGTCGAGACACGCCATGCGAACCGCGACCCCCATTTCGACCTGGCGCGTGATGATCGAGCGGTCGATCAGATCGGCCACTTCGCTGTCGATCTCGACTCCGCGGTTCATTGGTCCGGGATGCATTACGATCGCATCAGCGGCGGCGCGGGCCAGGCGCTTGCGGGTGAGCCCGTAGAGGTGATGATATTCGCGCTCCGAAGGGATGAACTGGCCCGCCATCCGCTCCGATTGCAGGCGCAGCATCATGACCACGTCGGTCCCGTCCAGGGCGCTGTCGAAGTCGTGGAAGGGCTGGACCCCCAGCGCCTCGATCCCGCTCGGCATCAGCGCCGGCGGCGAACAGACCCGCACGCTCGCCCCGAGCGCCTGCAGGCAAAGGATATTGGAACGTGCGACCCGACTGTGCAGAATGTCGCCGCAGATCGTTACCGTGAGACCGGTAAAGTCCTCGGCATTGTCCCCGCGCTCGCGCAGCTTGTGGCGCAGGGCGAGAGCATCGAGAAGCGCCTGGGTCGGGTGTTCGTGACTGCCGTCTCCGGCGTTGAGCACCGGGCAATCAACCTTGTCGGCGATCAACTGGGTCGCGCCCGAAGATCCGTGGCGGATCACGATCGCATCGGCCCGCATGGCGTTGAGCGTGACCGCGGTGTCGATCAGCGTCTCGCCCTTCTTCACGCTCGATTGCGCGGCGTGCATGTTGACCACGTCCGCGCCGAGCCGCTTGCCGGCGATCTCGAAGCTGAGCAGCGTCCGCGTCGAATTTTCGAAGAACGCGTTGATGATCGTCAGCCCCTCTAGCAGGGTGGTGTGCTTGTGGCGCTGGCGATTGAGCGCAACCCACGGTTCGGCCTGATCGAGAAGGTAGAGGATCTCGTGGCGTTCGAGCTGGCCGATGCCGGTGAGATGACGATGAGGGAACGCTGCGCGTCCCGCCGGAAAGCGGTCGCTGGCCCGTGATGATTGGTCGCCTGTCATTAAAGCAACGCCCTTAGTCGAGCCGTGTCGGCGGCTCAACCCATTGCAGGCACGCCGAACGATGGCTTTTGCGCATCGTAACGCCTATTTCGACCTCAAGCACGGGTGCGCCTTTGGCGAATGAGATGGGAAATACGCATGAGTTTTGTGGGCAAGGTCTGGAAGCTGCTGGTCGGGATCAAGGACGGTCTCGTCCTTGTCTTCATGGTGCTGTTCTTCCTCGGCCTGTTCGCTCTCCTGTCGGCCAGCCCCAATCCCGGCCAGGTGCGCGATGGCGCTCTCCATGTCGAGTTGTCGGGTTACGTGGTCGAAGAAAGGGCTGCTGTCGATCCGATCACGACCTTGCTGACCGGGCGCGCACCGCCGCTCGAGATCCAGGCGCGCGATCTCGTCCACGCACTCGACAGCGCGGCGAGCGATGACCGGATCAAGGCGGTTGTGCTCGACCTGACGACCTTCCTTGGCGGCGGGCAGGTCCACCTGCAGGAAATCGGCGAGGCGATGGACCGCGTGCGCAAGGCCGACAAGCCGGTTTTCACTTACGCAATCGCCTATGGCGATGATCACATGCACCTCGCGTCGCACGCCAGCGAGGTCTGGGCCGATCCCCTGGGCGGCGCTCTGATCGCGGGACCGGGAGGGAGCAACCTGTATTTCGCCGGCCTGCTCGATCGGCTCAATATCAATGCCCGGATCTACCGTGTGGGCGAGTTCAAGGCAGCGGTGGAACCCTATTCGAGGAATTCCATGTCACCCGAGGCGCGCGAGAACATCGCGGCGCTCTACGGCGCCCTGTGGGAGGAATACCGCGCGAATGTCACCAAGGCGCGCCCCGCCATCGATTTCGAACGCGTGACCGGCGACCCGGTCGGCTGGATTGAGGAAAGCGGCGGCGACATCGCCAAGGCAGCGATTGCAGGCGGGCTCGTCGACCGGCTCGGCGACCGGGTCGAGTTCGGCGAACGCGTGGCGGAAGTCGCCGGGAACGATAACTGGGACGAAACCCCCGGATCCTACGCCCGTAGCGATTTTGAACCCTATCTCGCCGACACGCCCCGCCCGAGCAGCGGCAAGGCGATCGGAGTTGTCACGGTAGCAGGCACGATCGTCGACGGCGAGGCCGGGCCAGGAACCGCGGGGGGAACGCGGATCGCCGACCTGCTCGACGATGCGCTCGACGAAGATTTGGCCGCGCTCGTTGTGCGGGTCGATTCGCCGGGCGGATCGGTGCTGGCATCAGAGGAAATTCGCCGCGCAATCGAACGCTACCGTGCGCGCGACATCCCGGTCGCCATATCCTTTGCCAATGTCGCGGCAAGCGGCGGTTACTGGGTCGCGACTTCAGGCGACCGGATCTTCGCCCAGCCCGAAACGATCACCGGCTCGATCGGCGTCTTTGCCGTGCTGCCAACCTTCGAAGATGCCGCCGCGGGGATCGGGGTCAACGCCGACGGGTTCCGGACCACTCCGCTTTCGGGACAGCCCGATCTGCTTGGCGGATTGACCCCCGAGGTGGACACGATCCTTCAGGCGACGGTCACCGACACCTATGCCGATTTCCTCGGACGAGTGGCCAAGGCCCGC
>JBFHIF010000036.1:0-8545 GCA_041596595.1 Erythrobacter sp.
CAGCCGGTTCCTCCCTATTCCTGGTATGCGCTCAGCGTAATGGTGCTGATCTACGTCCTCAATTTCGTCGATCGGCAAATCCTTTCGATCCTCGCCAACGACATCAAGGCCGATCTCGGCGTCGACGACGCCTATCTCGGCTTTCTCTACGGCACGGCTTTCGCGATCTTCTATGCACTGTTCGGCATTCCTCTGGGCAGACTTGCCGACAGCTGGAAGCGCGTTCGTCTCATGACGATCGGCCTGGCCTTGTGGTCGGCCATGACGGCGGTATCCGGCTTCGCTCGCGATGCCGCGACGCTGACCGTTGCGCGGGTGGGCGTGGGTGTGGGTGAGGCGACGGCCAGTCCGTCGGCCTATTCTCTGATTTCAGATTGGTTCCCCGCGAGGCTCCGCGCAACGGCGCTCGCGATATATTCCTCAGGCCTTTATATCGGCGGCGGTGTTTCGCTGGCAATCGGCGGACTTGTGGTCGACAACTGGAACCGCGTCTACCCGAACGGTGACCCGCTATTCGGTCTCGCCGGGTGGCAGGCGGCCTTTGTCGCGGTTGGCGTGCCCGGCCTCCTCCTGGCAATCTGGGTCTATACCCTGCGCGAACCAGTGCGCGGCGCGATAGACGGCCTTGCCACCCCTGAGGACCCGCACCCATTTCGCGGCTTCGTCCAGGAACTTAACACGGTCATCCCACCCTTCACTTTTGTCGGGGCGGCAGCGCGTGGAGGTGTGGCGTTTGCAATCAACGTCGCGGTCTTTGTCCTCGCCCTTGCGGCGGGGGTTCTCATCACCGATCTTCTCCAATCGGGAGAAGGACTGATTATTGCTGCTCTGGGAGACCTGATCGGAGTCCAGCTGCCCGCCATCACCGATCAGTGGCTGTTGCTCGCGATTGGGTATTACGCGGTATTTTGCTGGGCGACTGCCCTGCGCCAGCGCGATTATCCCACCTTTGCTCTCACCTGGGGGTCGCCGGCGTTTCTCTGCACCATTCTGGGCTACGGTACGGTCGCATTCATGGCCTATTCGGCGTCCTACTGGGGTGCCCCATATGCTGAGCGCGTCTTTGACGTGTCCAAGGCCGAGCTGGGTTTCTGGCTCGGGGGAGGCGGCGCTGCCGGGGGTTTCCTCGGAGTCATTCTAGGTGGACGCATGGCCGACGCCTTGTTCGAACGAACCAGGGGTGGACGGATCTGGGTGGTGCTGTTCGGCCTCATCAGCCCCATCCCGTTCGCGATTGTTCAATATACGACCCCGCATTTCGAACTGTTTCTGGTTCTCAATGTGGTCGTGGGCGGGCTCGCCGCTTCCGCGCTCGGAGCCGCCGCTGCGAGTAGCCAGGCTCTCGTTCTGCCTCGCATGAGGGGCACGGCCACCGCAACATTCTTCCTTGCGACGACGCTCGTCGGTCTTGCGCTGGGGCCGTATACTGCGGGTTATGTCTCCGCCCAGAACGACGGCGACCTCAGTATGGGCGTATTGTCGACCCTCTGGATCACGCCGATCGGACTTGTCTTGCTGTTGGCGGCGTTGAAGCTGGTCCCGGAAGCAACCAAGACGGTGCTGATCCGCGCAAACCGTGCGGGTGAGAGCGAACGGCTACAAGGGTAGCCGGTTAGGACGCTCTTTCGAACACTCCGCATGCTATGCGCGGCCCGGCGGCTCCGGCTGGATCGCTTCGGTAATCGTCCGCGTCAGCGTGAAGAACGACCGCCGTCCCGTCCTCATCGAAGAGATGCGGAAGGAAATCTGCATAGGAAAGCCCGATCTCGACGCTTGTATTCGCCTCACCATTGGCGGCGAGGTCGATATTCGGCAGGTCGCCCAGGTGCTTTCCGTTGCTGTTAAGCTTGCCGTGTGATTTCCCAGAAGGATTAAGGTGTCCACCGGCAGATTTGAAATCCGGTCCATCGCATGCGCCGGTTTCGTGCAGGTGAAGCGCGTGGCTCCCGGCGGGAACACCTTGCAGGTCAAGGGCGAGAGTCACGCGCTCGGCGCTTCGCTTCAACGTCGCAGAACCAACTGACATACCGTCCGAATTTATTAGGGCAGCCCTGCCGAAAATGTCTTGGCCCGAATAACGGTCTTCACGCTGAGCGGCCTGATCGGTTTCGGTCTGCGACGCAGGTGAACAGCCAGCAGAGCCGATCAGAACAACAACCGGAATGAGATTGGAAAGTCGCATTCAATTTCCCCTAAGACAAAAAAGGGGGCCGGTTGGACCGGCCCCCTCTCGAGATTCGTTGGGTTTCCCCAAGCTTACATGCCCGAACCCGGGCCGTAAGTGACTTCGACGCGACGGTTCTGCAGTTCGCGAACTCCATCGGCGGTCGGCACGCGAGGCCGCGATTCGCCAAAGGCTTCACTGCTGATCCGCGTGTCGGGGATGCCACGACCGGTGAGATATTCACGGACCGAAGCGTTCCGGCGACGAGCCAGACCCATGTTGTAGGTGACAGTACCTGCACGATCGGTGTGACCTGCGAGCATGACATTTGCCGAGCCGCAGTTCGCATATGCCGTGACGGCATTGTTGAGGATCGTCGCAGCGTCAGCCGTGATGTCCGATTTATCGAATTCGAAGAACACGATGTACGGGCCCGTATTACACGCCGGCGCAGGCGGCGGCGGCGGCGGCGGAGGCGGAGGCGGCGGCGGAGGCGGCGGCGGAGGCGGCGGCGGAGGTGCTTCGCCACCGAAGTTATAAGTGAACGTACCCATGATCGAGTGCGAGCTTATATCCGACTCAAGTTGCCGTCCGCTGATGTCGACCATGTCGAGGTTGGCCGCATTGAAGTAGCGGTAGCGAAGACCAGCGTCCCAGCTGTCGCTAAGCGGCGCGCGAACACCAGCGAGAAGCTGCCAAGCCAGACCGGTGTCCGAATCATCAATCACCGGCGCGAGGTTGGAGAAGTACTGAGCTTCCACATCGGTCCTTGCGACACCGATACCGCCGCCGAAGAAGCCCTGGAGGCCATCGTCAGCGCCGATGTCGAACAGACCGTTGAGCATGAAGCTCAGAGCGTTGAATTCGCCGCTAGCAACACGGTCGGCGCCAGCCGGAACCTGGTTCCGCACGCCCGAATCCGAGCTCAGCTGTTCGAGATCTGCAGCACGATAGCTGGCTTCTGCTTCCAGGCGGAACGCACCGAAATCATAACCCACGACGCCGCCGAAGTCGTAACCTTCTTTGAAATCGCCGGCATAATCATCCGGATTGCCGTTCACGTCGAACGTGATGTCCTCGACGATCATGACGCCACCTTGACCCTCAATATACCATTGCCCTTCGCGGGCCATGGCGGGCGCAGTGAGCGCTGTCGAAGCCATCGCCATACCGATGACGAGTTTGCGCATTATATTATTCCCCTTGTTATAGGCTTGAGGCACCCGCGGTATCTAACTTCTCGGCTTCTATGTCGCAAGCGATCAATCGCCTTAGAGTGTTGCAAGAATGCCGCTATAAGGCTTTCCGAGAAAAAAAATTGACATATGGGCCCGAAAAGGCGGCCAATTTCCCTCGGGGAAGCGCAGGGTTTTGGCGTTATGCGGGGGCCGCAAACAGTCCTGCCGCGCGTAAAGCTTCTATAAGATCGGCAATAGCAGTGCGGGCCTCATTGTCGATCACGCTGCCTCCCGTAGGAACCTGCGGTTCGGTAGGCGCAACCCAGCCTGAGGAAAAGGTGTGTTTTTGACCGGTAGCGCGATTGATCACCTGCATATGCTCATGGGGCATCACGAAATGCCAGTCTCCCGCAAGGCGAATAGCTATCTGATCTTCCTTCCCCGTCCAGTCGCCCGCGGCTCCGGCCGCTACGATATAGCAATCGGCATCGCCGGGATCCTGGGGGAGAGTGCCAACTATATCGATTACGGCAAATTGCATGAGGGCATCGATTACAGACAGCGATTGATTCACGAAAAACTCGCGCTGGGCTTGGCCACTGAACAGGAGCGGCAATGCAAATGTGGAAGTCGTGGAAGGGAAAACGACAGGATCAGACATCAGAGAACTCCTGATTCAGAGATTTAGGGTTTAAGCTGAAGCGCGGGCGATTGGGCGAAGGTGCCAACTTGTCGAACCCAAAGGGCAGCCTGCCCGAATGTCGAAACCAGATCGGAATACTCTGCCCCACCACGTGTCATGTGTGGTTCGGGGACGACCCAGGTCCGGTACGGAGTGCCGACTGGTCCATAACCCACGACATAGCTTTCGCTCTGTTCGACGAGCGGGATCTCAAAGAGGCTATCCCATCGCCATTGGCCTCGCGCCCGCCGTGCCCAACTCAGTCGATACGATCCATCAGGCAACGTCTTCACCTGAGGATGCACCGGCATGAGCGGGCGGCGAGAGAGCCCGACATTCTGCAGATTGGCAAAGACCGGAGAAGTATCACCCCGCCCGATTGCGGCAATCCTGGTGGTCGAGTCAGAGGGGACCTGCAAAGGATCGAGAGTGCGCCGCGAGCGTCTCGATCAGCGATTGACCTGCGCTCGTCTCGCTGACGAGAGCTCGAAGGGCCGGGTCACTTGTGACGATCGGAGCCTGCCCGACGCCTTCGGCGACGATCCGCACTGCGCGCTGCGCAACCGGGTTCGACAGAAAGGCGTCGTCGACCGCGGCTTCGTAGCTGTAGGAACGTGCGCCCTTTCCCTCGAAAGCGGTTGTCCACCCAGACAGGAAGCCGGGGGAGAGCGGAATGCGCTGCTCCTCACCGCCTTTGAAGGCGGAGAGCAGGGTGTCGAACAAGGCCATGTGGCTTTCCTTTGTTTGGGCGCGAACGCCGCTAGATCGACCGCACGCGGGGAGCGGCGGAATTGGTGAGCATCAACTCGCTCATCGCCCAGACCAGCGCATCGGCGCGATCAGGGCTGCGGCCTGGCCCGACATATTCGCCGCCGGTCAGCAATCCGCACAACTGGTCTTCAAGCTGCGGAAAATGGCCGCAATGCAGGGCGCGACCCGCGCGGTAGAGGGCTGCGACCGGTTCGGCCCGTGCGACCTTTCCGCGGCTGGCGTGAACCAGCTTGATCGGGAGGGCCGTATCGGCAGCCCGCAAAACATTTTCCACCATCGCTCCGCCCTGGTTGGCCTCGGCCACCACCCGGTCTGCATTCCAGCAATGCGCAGCCATCGCCACGGCGTTTGCCCAGCGATCGGGTTGAGCGCGGCCAAGCGAACAATCGGCGAGCACGCGCGCTTTGCCGTCCGTACCCAGGGCGGCAACGATGATCCCGCATTCATCCCCGTTCGCCGAAGCGGGCGGATCGACCGCGACGACAACTCTTCGATCGGGTGGCCGACTTTCCGTCTCCCGACAGCTCTCGATCAGGGCGCGGCTCCACAAGGCGCCTTCGACATCGGTGACGAGTTCGCCGCCGATTTCCTGCCGCGCGAGCTGGCTGCCGCCGTAATCGCGTTCTATCGCCGCCAGAAATCCCGGCGGCAGGTTGGCGGCATTGTCATACGTCGATCCGCGTGTGACGATGGTCTGCGCGCCGCCTTCCCGGTCTAGCAGCCGAGTGACCAGCGGAACCGCGCGCGGCGTGGTCGTGACCGCAATCCTGAGATCGCGTCCCAGCCTCAGGCCCATCACCAGATTGTCCCAGCAACGGGTCGCCCGGTCGTGAGCGAGCGGCCACTTGCCGATTTCGTCGCACCACGCATGGCTGTGCTGCGGACCTCTGAGCGTTTCGGGCTCGGCCGCGGAATAAAGATATGCCTGTGCTCCGTTGGGGAACCGCAAGCGTTTGAGCGACGGCTCGTAAACCGGGCGCCGCTCGGGAGGCGAGCAGGACAGTATCCCACTTTCTCCCTCGACCATCACTGCGCGCGCCTCGGCGAGCGAGGATGACACGAGCGCGATGCGCGCGTTGCAATTGGCCTCGGCAATCGCGCGCACCCATTCTGCCCCGGCGCGGGTCTTGCCAAAGCCGCGGCCTGCCATGATGAGCCAGACGCGCCAGTTGCCAGGAGGAGGCAATTGCTCGGCCCGGGCCGCGATGCGCCAGTGATAGGCAAACTCGGCGCGCTCGGCATCGTCGAGCGCGTCCACGACGAGGTCACGCACCGCTTCCGGCTCGCGTGCGAGCCAGGCCAGAGGATCTCTCATTTCAGAGCTTCGCGCCGCGCCTTGTCGGCCCGGATGCGCTGGCGGATGCTTTCCACCTTGCGATCGATCGAGGCGCGAATTTCGGCCGCGCTGACATTGCGCTCTTCGGCGTGAGCGCGGGCTGCGTTTTCACGGTGCGCATTCAGCAGCCGGATCGCGTTGGCGAAATCGTATTTATCCGCGTTAGCAGCCTGCTGGTCACCCTCGCGCAGCCTTCGCAGGACTTCCATCTCGAGATGAACATACCCTTCCCACAAGGCGGCGAGCCAGGCGCGGGCGAACTCGGGTTCTTCGCGCCGGACCTTGTAGGCGCGGCTCGGATTGATCCCGGCCTGGCGCGCGGATTCTGACACGTTCGAGCTTTCCGCGAGATAATCGAGAAACAATCCGCGCCAGTGACGATTGAGACCGGGATTTTCGCCTTTCTTCAGCTGCTTCTTGATCTTGGTACGCGGTTTGCCCCGTGCGGCCATTGCGAATCCTCCGGTCGCGACAAGACGAAGGGCAGCAACCGGTCTCCGGTGCTGCCTCGCGGCGAATCGGTATTTTTCGACTATGCCTCTCTCTAACCAATTAGCGTGACGATGTCAAGATAAAAGAACCATATAGGTTATAAAAGGCTGCTTGCCTTGGGTTCGGGGCTCGCCTAAGCCTCCGCGCCAATTCGAAGGAAGCTCCACTTTGCGCTGGCTACACTCGCTTTACGACTGGACGATGGAAAAGGCCGCGCATCCCCATGCGCAGGGCTGGCTGGCCTTCTTCTGTTTCATCGAATCCAGTTTCTTCCCGATCCCGCCTCATCCCCTGCTGGGATTGATGTGCCTCGCCGAACCCCGGCGTGCAGTGCGCTTTGCCCTGATCGCCACGGTCGCATCGGTGCTTGGCGGATTATTCGGCTACGCGATCGGCTATTTCCTCTACGAGACTGTCGGGGAGTGGCTGCTCGGTATGCTCGGCCTGACCGAGAGTTTTCCGGTGGCGGCATGTTATATCCGCGAGCAGGGCGCGGCGGCGGTCTTCCTCGCCGCAGGCACGCCCATTCCATTCAAGCTGATGACGATCACCGCCGGCTTCATCGAGATGGACCTCCTGACCTTCACGGGAGCCGCGGTCGCTGGCCGGGCGCTGATATTCATGGCGGTCGGCATCCTGTTCCGGCTTTTCGGCGCGCCGATCAAGAACGTAATCGATCGCTACCTCGGGACGGTCACGACTGTGTTCGTGGTTCTTGTGGTCGCGGGGTTTGTCGCGCTCACCCAGCTGGGCGGCGACGATGAAGACGGCGCTTCCGGCCACCGCTGCGATTCGGTGACCAGTATCGAGCAGCTCTAGGGTCTGGCACCGGCGACGGCGCCGACCCGGCTACCGCGCTCTAGGAAATAATGCCCGTCTTGCGACCGGCGCGTTCGAAAATCGAAAGGATCGTCTGGACCTCCTCGCTCGAATGCTCCGCGCATAGAGAACAGCGCAGCAGCGTCATGCCCGCAGGTGTTGCCGGCGGGCGTGCGAGGTTGACGTAAAGGCCTTCCTTGAGCAGCGCCTCCCACATCATCGCGCCCTTCTGAAGGTCGGGCATGATCACCGCGACGATCGCGCTCTGCGGCTCCTGGGTGCCGAGCTCGAACCCAAGATCGCGCAGCCCCTTGTGCAAGACCTTCGAATTCTCCCACAGATGCGCGCGCTTTTCAGCGCCGTCCATCAGCTTGCGGATCGAGGTCGCGGCCGTCGCGACCACGCTCGGCGGAAGCGAAGCGGTGAAGACATAGGGGCGACAAACGAGCCGCATGATCTCGAACTTGGGATGGTTTGAAACGCAAAAGCCGCCGACGGTGCCGACGCTCTTCGAGAAGGTCCCGATGATGAAGTCGCAATCGTCGATCACGCCCTGCTCTTCGCACACGCCGCGGCCGTTCTCTCCGATGAAGCCCATCGAGTGGGCTTCGTCGATTAGCACCATCGCGCCGTATTTCTTGGCGATGGCGACCATCTCCTTGAGCGGGGCGACATCGCCGAGCATCGAGTAGACGCCCTCGAGCACCACGAGGATGCCCGCGCCTTCGGGAACGCGCTTGAGGCGCTTTTCCATCGCTTCGATGTCGTTGTGGCGGAAAGGGACGATCTCGGCATTGCCCATCGCGCAGCCGTCATAGATCGAGGCGTGGCTGTCGATGTCGAGGATAACATAGTCGCCCTTGCCGGCAATCGTCGAGATGATCCCGAGATTGGCCTGGTATCCCGTCGAGAAGACCATCGCGTGGTCCATCCCGTAGAATTCCTTGAGAGCGTCCTCGCATTCCTTGTGGCCCTGGTAAGTGCCGTTGAGAACCCGGCTGCCGGTCGTGCCTGAACCGAAATCGCGAAGCGCCTGGACACCGGCATCGATCACGTCGGGATCGAAGGTCATGCCCATGTAATTGTAGGTGCCGAGTAGGATC
>JBFHIF010000037.1:0-8267 GCA_041596595.1 Erythrobacter sp.
GCGGGCTGGAACCAGTTGAGCATCAGATAGCTGAAATCCGCGATCGGATCGCCCAGGGTGGACAATTCCCAGTCGAGCACCGCGATCACGCGGTTTTCGTGGTGGTGGAAGATCACGTTGTCGAGCCGGTAATCGCCGTGGACCACGCTGCTTTCGTGCTGCGGCGGAACCGTTTCGGGTAGCCATTCGATCAGCCGCTCCATTTGCGGCATGTGCTCGGTTTCAGACAACCTGTATTGCTTCGACCACCGCGCGATCTGGCGATTACAATAATCGGTCGGCTTGCCGTAATCCCCGAGTCCGATCTGCTGCGGATCGTTGAGGTGCAGGTCGGCCATCGTGTCGATCAGAGAATGGTAGATTTCGCGTCGATCGTCTGGCGAATAATCGGGCAGGGCACCGTTCCACAGGCTGCGACCATCGGCCATGCTCATCACGAAGAATTTCGAACCGATGATTTCGGGATCTTCGCACAGGCCGTAAGTGCGCGGCACCGGAAAGCCGGTGGGATAAAGCCCGGTCATCGCCTTGTATTCGCGGTCGACCGCATGTGCCGAAGGCAGCAATTTGCCGAAGGGCTGGCGCCGCAAGACATAGTTCGTCGAAGGCGTTTCGATCCGGTAGGTCGGGTTCGACTGACCGCCCTTGAACTTGGTGTAGGCGATCGGACCCTCGAAGCCTTCGACATGGGTTTCGAACCACGCTGTCAGGCTTTCCAGGTCAAGCCGATCCTGCTCCGGCACTTCGACCGTGCCGACCATTTCCTTGTCGAAATCGATGTCCAGGCCTTCGCTCCCCATCAGTCGAACACCACCACGCTGCGCGCCGAATGGCCTTCGCGCAACTTGTCAAAGCCTGCATTGACGTCTTCGAGCCCGATGCGTTCGGCGATGATCGTGTCGAGATCGAGCATCCCGCGCAGGTAGAAGTCGACGAGGCGCGGAAGATCGACCGGAAAATGGTTCATCCCCATGATCGCGCCCATCAGCCTCTTGCCGCCAAGCAAGTCCATCGCACCGAGCCCGACCTTGCAATCGAGCGGCATCATGCCGAGGATCACTGCGGTTCCGCCCCGGCGCAGCGAAGCGACCGCGAGGTCAGCCGATGCCTGCCGACCCACCGCCTCGATGGCGAAATGCACCCCACCGTCCGTAATTGCGATGATCTGCGCGGCGGCATCATCGGCAAGCGCATCGACTGTGTGGGTCGCGCCGAGGGTTTCGGCGAGCTTACGCTTTTCAGGAAGCGGATCGGCAGCGATGACCTTGCCCGCACCCGCGATCCTGGCTGCGTTGATTGCGGCCAGCCCGACGCCGCCGCACCCGATCACCACGACGCTTTCGCCCGGCGTGACCTTGCAGGCGTTGAAGATCGCTCCCGCCCCGGTCGTGACCGCGCAACCGATGACCGCCGCGCGGTCGAGCGGCATCTGCTTGTCGATCGCAACGCAGGCATGTTCATGGATCAGCATCTGCTCGCAGAGCGCCGACAGGTTGAGCATCTGGTTGACCGGATCACCACCGCGCGAAAGCCGGGGCGCATCGCCCTTGCCCCTACGGGTATCGGCGCCAAGGCACAGCGCCATCCGGCCGGTCACGCAGAACTCGCAATGTCCGCAGAACGCGCTGAGACAAGTCACGACGTGGTCGCCTGGCTTGACGGTCTTCACCTCGCTGCCGACCGCGCGCACAATGCCCGCCGCTTCGTGCCCCGGAATGCAGGGGAGCGCGTGCGGATAGGCTCCGTCGATGAAGTGCAGGTCCGAATGGCACAATCCGCACGCCTTGGTGTCGATCAGGACTTCGTGCGGCTGGGGATCGGCGACTTCGATATCGCCGATCACCAGCGGCTTGCCGGGCTGTTCGAGGATCGCGGCCTTCGCCATCAGCGCGTTGCGCCCATGTCGCCCGAACTGAAGGCGGCTGCGCTGCCCGCGCTCGCATCGCGGCCCTTGCCTCCGCGCAGCGCATTGGCGCTGGGCCCTTCGCTCGGGGGGTGCTTGGCGAATTCCATCCGTGCGATCGAGCGGGCGTGGACTTCGTCCGGCCCGTCAGCGAGTCGCAGCGTGCGCTGATGGGCATAGGCGCTGGCGAGACCGTAATCATCGGATACGCCGCCACCGCCATGCGCCTGGATCGCATCGTCGATGATCTTGAGCGCCATGTTGGGCGCCTGGACCTTGATCATCGCGATTTCCTGCTTGGCCGACTTGTTGCCGACCTTGTCCATCATGTCGGCGGCCTTGAGGCACAGCAGGCGGGTCATGTCGATATCGATGCGGGCGCGGGCAACCCGCTCCTCCCAGACCGAATGCTTGTAGATCGGCTTGCCGAAAGCCTCGCGCTCCTGAAGCCGGCGGCACATCTTGGCGAGCGCTTCCTCCGCAACCCCGATCGTGCGCATGCAGTGATGAATGCGGCCCGGGCCGAGGCGCCCTTGCGCGATCTCGAAACCACGACCTTCGCCCAGCAGCATGGCCGAGGCCGGGACCCTCACGTCCTTCAATTCGATTTCCATGTGACCGTGTGGCGCATCGTCATATCCGAACACCGGCAGGTGGCGCAGGATCGTGACCCCCGGCGCATCGAGCGGCATCAGGATCATCGATTGTTGCGCGTGGCGCTGCGCCTCGAAATCGGTCTTGCCCATGACGATCGCGACCTTGCAGCGCGGGTCGCCTGCGCCCGAGGACCACCACTTGCGTCCGTTGATCACGTATTCGTCGCCGTCGCGCTCGATCCGGGTCTCGATATTGGTCGCGTCGGAGGAGGCGGTGTAGGGCTCGGTCATCAGGAAGGCCGAACGGATCTCGCCGTTCATCAGCGGACGCAGCCATTCCTCCTTCTGCTCGCGGGTCCCGTAGCGATGGAACACCTCCATATTGCCGGTATCGGGGGCGGAGCAGTTGAACACCTCACTCGCCCAGCCGATCCGGCCCATTTCCTCGGCGCACAGCGCGTATTCGAGATTGGTCAGGCCGGGTCCCTCGAACTCGAACGTGTCGTCGACATGATGGTGGCTGTCATTGCGCGGCGGCATGAACAGGTTCCAGATCCCCGCGTCCTTGGCGAGTTTCTTCTTGTCCTCGATGATCTGGATGACTTTCCAGCGATCGCCCTCGGCATCCTGCTCGGCATAGGTCGCGGTGTTCGGACGCACATGCGCCTCGATGAAGTCGCGCACACGGTCGCGCCAGTAGGTCTGGCGTTCAGTCGGTTCAAAATCCATGCCGGAAGTTCCTTTTCAAGTCTCTATCTGCAATCGAATCTGCCGCGCAAAGGTGGCAGAGCGCGAACCAAGCGCCAAGCGGTTTTCCGCCAGCGCGCGTTCACGGAACGGTGGTCCCCCCGTCGACATCGCCGCGCGCGGCAATGTCTAGTGCCTTGAGCCGTGCCTCGTGCTGATGACGATCGATCGGGAAGCGACCGAGCCAGTATGCGGCCACGAGTGCGAGCACTGCGGAGATCCCGGCATAGGCGAGGATCATGGTGGAGAGAACATCGCGCGGCACGTCGCCGGGGGTCGCACCACTCTGCAATTGTGACACCGCGATGATCTGCCCGGTGAGGAAGATTCCGAAACCGGTCGCGCATTTCTGCACCAGCCAGTTACCGGCGTAAAAACTGCCTTCGGCACGGCGCCCGGTCCGCTCCTCGAACAGCTCGACGATCTCAGCGATCATGGACGAGGCCGAAACCATCACCACGACCCCGAACATGTTGGCGACGATGATGAACCCGAAATAGAGCAGGGCAGAGGCGAGGGACCCGGTTTCGGGCCAGATGCCTCCGAGCCACAACGCGTAGGGTGCAACGCCGAGGACAAGCGCGACGATGGCGCTGATCGCCGCGCTCGCGGGCTTGCCCAGTTTGGCGTGCATCGGGCTGACGAGAAAGAACATAAGCACCACCGAAACCCCCAACACCAGCGGATAGGCAGTCAGCCCGGTCAGCCAGTTCGGCGCCCAGTCGAAACTCAGCCGGTCAAGCTGCCATACGAACACGTTGAGATAGTTAGAGATCGAGAAGGTCATGCCCTGGCTGACATAGGCGGCGAGCCCGCCTGCGGCGAAGATCAGGAAGGCCTTCTCTCCGAAGGCTTCCCTGATCTCGGAAAATGCGGCGCGAAGATTGAAGGGCGGCGGTTTCTGAGCAGGCAGGTGCGCCACGACCTTGTGCTGGCCCAGTGCCGAGCCGAGCACCGAAACGACCATCAGCGCTGCACCGAAAATACCGAAGGACGCATAGCCATCCTCGGTGAGCAGCCCGTTCGCCCCTGGCATGAACACCGAATAGGCGAGGATCATCATCAGCAATCCACCCATCCAGCCCGACAGGTATCGATATCGGAACAGCGTGGTTCGCGCGGTGTAGTTCGACGTGATCTCCGGCACGAGGCTGACCGAAGGGACTTCGCAGGCTGACAATAACAGCCGCACCGTGACCGCGATGCCCAGCAGGCCCCAGGCGCTCGGCGCCTCGCCCCCCGGTGGCGACCACAACACCACCCAGGCAAAGGCGAGCGGGATCGGGGCGATATAGAGCCACGGCAGACGGCGGCCCCAACGCGTATAGGTCCGGTCCGACAGGTAGCCCAGGATCGGATCGACCACCGCATCGATCAGCAAGGCAACCAGCAGGATCAGCCCCACTAACCCGGCATCCATACCCAGCGCCTGGCTGTAATAAAGCAGCAGGAAAAACGAAAAGCCGCTATCCTTGACCCCGAAAGCGACCGCGCCGAATCCGTGCACCAGCTTGAGTCGCTGCGGCAGTTCTCCCTTCACGAAGCTCATGAATTCGATCCCCTCGGGCGGCCTCCGGTTTCAAACGACTCCGGCCTGCCGATCTTCCCTGATTGAGCGTGAGAGCCTAGGCGAAGCGCACCGCCGGTCAACGCTCGATATTCCGACGCTACGGCATGGCGGGGCGAGAGCAGCACGCTTGCGGGCAGGGTGCGTTTACCCCTAACGTAAGCGTCAATTCACGAGTTGAGAGGAGAGTCGGTCCATGCCCGATACCAAGCCCGATCTGGAAGCCTTCCGCAAGCAAACGCGCGAATGGCTTGAAGCCAACTGCCCCCCAGAAATGCGTGAACCGGTGCGCGATGACGAGGATGTCTACTGGGGCGGGCGCGATGCCAGCTTCAAGAGCGATGCTCAGAAGGCGTGGTTCGAGGCCTGTGTCGAGAAGGGCTACACCGTCCCCGCGTGGCCCAAGGAATATGGCGGCGCGGGGCTCTCGCCACCCGAAGCCAAGATCCTCCGCGAGGAAATGGCGCGGATCAATGCTCGTCCGCCTTTGTCGAGCTTTGGCATCTGGATGCTTGGCCCGGCTTTGCTCCACTTCGGCACCGAAGGACAGAAGCAGCGGTTCCTCAACGAGATCGCGCGCGGCGAAATTCGCTGGTGCCAGGGCTATTCGGAACCGGGTTCGGGCAGCGACCTCGTTTCGCTCCAGTCTTATGGCGAGGACAAGGGCGATCACTGGGTGGTCAACGGCCAGAAGGTCTGGACCTCCTACGCCGACAAGGCCGACTGGATCTTCTGTCTCGTCCGTACCGACAAGACGAACAAGTATCAGGGCATCACCTTCATGCTGTTCGACATGGCGAGCGAGGGCGTTTCGACCAAGCCGATCAAGCTGATCAGCGGCAATTCGCCGTTCTGCGAAACCTTCATGGAAGATGTGAAGGTGCCCAAGTCCTATGGCGAAGATGTTCCGGCCTATGTCGGAGAGGTCAATCGCGGCTGGGACGTGGCGAAATACCTGCTCGGCCACGAACGCGAGATGATCTCGGGCGCGGGCGGAGGCGATCGCACAGCGGCGATCGGTGCGGCGATGAAGCGTCACGCGGCAAAGACCGACGACGAGATCGACCCGGTGCTGCGCGCCGAACTCGCCATGTTCGACGTCGATGCGCTTGCCTATTCGGCGATGGGCGAGAAATTCCTCGACGAGGTCAAGGTCGGCAAGGCGCATCCTGCGCAGCCCAACATGATGAAATATGTCGGGACCGAGCTAAACAAGCGTCGCCATGAATTGATGATGGCGGCCGGCGGCTCGCGCAGTCTCGAATGGGAAAGCGAGGACACCGGAGGCGGCAAGCCTGCGCGCAACTGGTTGAGGACGAAGGCGAACTCGATCGAGGGCGGCACCAGCGAGGTGATGCTCAACGTGATCTCCAAGCGCATTCTCGACCTGCCCGGCGCCTGACACGCGCCGACCGCTCCGAACGAAACCCCTAGATCAACGAGGCACTCATGCCGCTCTATCACGATGAAGATCAGACGATGCTGGCCGATACTGCCAGCGCATTCATGGCCGAGGAAGGCAATATCGCAAAGCAGCTGCGCCATTGGCGCGACCGCGATTGCAAGGATGGCTTCGGTCACGGCCTGTGGAAGCAGATGGCCGAAATGGGCTTCACCGCGATGCTGGTGGACGAGGACGATGGCGGGCTCGGCATGGGCCATGTCGAGGCCGGGATCGTCCTCGAGGAAATCGGTCGCAACCTCACCCCGTCGCCTTTCCTGACATCTTCGGTGCTTGCCGCGACCGCGTTGAAGCACGGCAGCGATGACGTGAAGGGGCGCTATCTCCCCGGCCTGGTCGAGGGTGACAGCGTGTTCGCAGTGGCGATTGACGAGACGGCCAAGCACCGCCCGCAACGGATCGCCATGAAGGCCGAGAAATCGGGTAACGGCTTCAGGCTCAGCGGCTCGAAAAGTTTCGTGATCCACGGTGCCAGCGCGGACATGCTTGTGGTGGCGGCGCGGACCAGCGGCTCGGATGATGATCGCGACGGGATCACCCTGTTCGCGGTTCCCAAGGACGCGGCTAATATGAGCCACGACGCGGTTCGGCTGGTCGACAGCTCAATGGCCACGCACACGAAATTCGACGGGGTCGAGCTCGACGGCGATGCGGTGATCGGCGAGATCGACGGGGGACGCGACATTCTCGATGCGATGCTGCGCGCTGGCCGTGTCGGCGCTGCTGCCGAAGGCGTCGGGGTCGCCCGCGGCGCGATGGACCTGACGCTCGACTACCTCAAGCAGCGCAAGCAGTTCGGCAAGCTGATCGGCGAATTCCAGGCGCTTCAGCACCGCGCTGCGCACCTTTATTCCGAAGTCGAGATCGCTCGCGCGGTCACGATCAAGGCACAGCAATTGCTCGATGCTGGGGCCGACAGTGCCGAGATGATGAGCTCGGTCGCGAAGGCCAAGGTTGCCAAGGCTGCCGGGCTCGCCGTGCGCGAAGGGGTGCAGATGCATGGCGGGATCGGGATGACCGACGAATACGACATCGGCCTCTACATGAAGCGCGACCGCGCACTGCAGGAATTCCTCGGTGACCAGTATTACCACGCCGACCGCGTTGCCGAACTGAGCGGATATTGAGGGAACCGACACCATGATGAAACTCACCGAACTGTTCGGCCTCGACGGCCGGATCGCGCTCGTCACCGGCGGCAGCCGCGGGATCGGCAAGATGATCGTCGAAGGCCTGCTCGAGGCCGGGTGCGAGCGAGTTTATATTGTCGCGCGGAAGAAAGAGCAGGTCGACGAAACCAGCGCCGAACTCGGCGACAAGGTCATCGGCCTGGTCGGCGATCTCAGCCAGATGGATGGTATCCAGCGGCTTGCCGATGAACTCGCCGCGCGCGAGGAAAAGCTCGACCTGCTCGTCAACAATGCGGGCGCGGCCTGGGGCGAACCGTTCGAGAAGTTCACCGAGGCCGGATGGGACCGGACGATGGACCTCAACGTCAAGACCCCGTTCTTCCTCACCCAGAAACTGTTGCCGCTGCTCAAGGCTGCAGGAACCAAAGATCGGCCCGCCAAGGTGCTGATGATTGCCAGCATTGACGGGATGAAGTCGAACCCCTGGCCGACCTATCCCTACCAGGCCTCAAAGGCGGGATTGATCCATCTCACACGCCGCATGGCCGCCGAACTGATCGGCCACAACATCGTGGTCAACGGGATTGGACCGGGCGCTTTTCCGAGCGCGATGAACCGCGCCGCACGTGACAATGCTGACCTGGTGGAACGGGGTATACCCGCACGCCGGGTCGGGGTGACCGAGGACATGGCGGCAGGCGCGATTTACCTGCTCAGCCGCGCCGGAGATTACGTCGTCGGCACGACGATCGCCATCGATGGTGGGGTGGTCAACGCCAATATCGGTTCAGGCAGAATACTGGATCCTTCGGGCGACTGAACGCGATAGACAGGCCGCTGGCACTCGCCGCAGAACAGCGCC
>JBFHIF010000038.1:0-8134 GCA_041596595.1 Erythrobacter sp.
ACAGGATAACATCAGCCGAAGCCAGTTCGGCATGGGCCCGCTCGATCCCTATGGCCTCGATCGGATCGCCGCCCGAGCCTTGGTGGATCTCGCGCAGGCCCGCAGTATCGACGAATGTGAATGGAATACCCTCGATCGCAACCGAACGGACGATCACGTCCCTCGTAGTTCCAGCAATCGGTGAAGTTATCGCCGCCTCGCTCTCGATCAAGGCATTGAACAGCGTTGATTTTCCTACATTTGGCGGCCCCGCAATAGCGACCCGAAAGCCTTCCCCCAAAGCTTCCGAGCGCGGTCTCTCGAGCCAAGCCTCGATCTCCTGCCGCAGGTCGGCCATTTGCGCGCTGAACTCTGGAGGCAAATCTCCGACATCATCCTCATCGGAGAAATCGAGAGCGGATTCGATCAGCGCCGACAGCGACAGCACCCGGCCACGCCAGTCATCGACCCGCCGAGAGATCGCGCCACCGGCCATACGGATCGCGGAAGCGCGCTGGAGTTCGGTTTCGGCCGCCAGGAGATCTGCGAGCCCCTCCGCTTGGGCAAGGTCGATCCGGCCATGCGCGAAGGCCCGGCGGGTGAATTCGCCCGGTTCCGCCGCGCGTAGCCCTGGAATCGAACCCAGTGCCTCTGTGACGGATGTGAGCACCGCGCGACCCCCGTGGCAGTGGAATTCGGCCAGATCTTCACCTGTAGCGGTACGGGGACCGGGAAAATACAGGACCAGTGCCTCGTCGAGCAAGATTCCCCCGCGGTCGCGCAGCGAGGCAAGGCTTGCGCGTCGGGGTTTGAACGCTCTGCCCGTCAGCTCGCCGAGCGCATCCTTCGCGCGCGGCCCACTCACCCGCACGACGCCGATGGCAGCCGGCGGCGCGCCGCTGGAAATGGCGAATATCGTATCGTTCACGAGAATTTACGCGCAGACCCGAGGGATCACTCGCCCGACTTGCCCTTGCCAGCAGACCCCTGACCGGCGCGCATACCGCCTTCGACAAAGCTCTGGAACAGCTTCAGGCCGGCCTGGCCCATCGGCGCGAGAGCGGTTGCAAACTGTTGTAATTGATCAGGATTCGTGATGCCTTTCATCGCGTTGGCGAGATTGCCAACATAGATGTCATTGGCCTCGCTGACATCGGGTAGGCCCATGAAATTGCGCGCCTCCTCGGGCGTGCATTCGATCTCGACATTAATCTTCACCGCGTTTCTCCCGCAATTGGCACGTCCGGACCTGGCCGGGCCGATTTGGGTTTGGCAAATCCCGAGCACAATGCAAAGTGGCGTGTCACGCGAAAGATCGCCTACCCGGCTCATTTCCAGAGGAGATCACGATGTCCCAGACCATTTCGATTGCCACCCTTTCGGGAAAAGACAGTTTCTCCGCCTATGCCGCGCATCCCGAGAAGGAACCCGAAGCGGCGATCATCGTGATTCAGGAAATCTTCGGGGTGAATGCAGGGATTCGCCAGAAATGCGACAAGCTCGCGGCCGAAGGCTATCTCGCTGTAGCGCCCGACCTTTTCTGGCGGATTGAACCCGATGTCCAACTCGATCCCGATGTCGAAGACGAGTTTGAGCGCGCGCTCGACCTGATGGGCAAGTTCAACCAGGATGCCGGAATCCGAGACATCGAGGCGACGATCCATCACATCCGCCGCGAAATGGGAGTCTCCAAGGTGGGTTGCGTCGGATATTGTCTGGGTGGGCGTCTCGCCTTCATGACCGCCGCGCGCACCGATATCGATGCCTCGGTCGGTTATTACGGCGTCGGAATCGACGGATTACTCGGTGAAAAGCACGCGATCGCGCATCCACTGATGCTGCATATTCCGACCGAGGACGGATTTGTCGACAAGGATACCCAAAAGGCCATGCATGAGGGGCTCGATGACCATCCCAAAGTCACCCTGCACGATTATGTCGGCCTCGATCACGGTTTTGCCACCGAGTTCGGTAAGCGGCGCGACGAAGACGCCGCGCAGCTTGCCGATCGCCGCACGGCCGATTTCTTCGCATCGCATCTGAAGTAGCCGTTAGCGTGGGCCGATCCGTGCGGAACGGCCGCGCCCTGGCCCACCAGGCGTGTTCGGAGCTTACTGGTTCATCGTTTCGAAGAAGTCTTCGTTGGTCTTCGAATCCTTCATCTTGTCGAGCAGGAATTCCATCGCGTCGATCGTGCCCATCTGCATCAGGATCCGGCGCAGGACCCACATCTTCGACAGCGTGTCCTTCTCGACCAGCAGCTCTTCCTTGCGGGTGCCGGACTTGCCGACGTCGAGCGCCGGGAAGATGCGCTTGTCGGCAACCTTGCGATCAAGGACGATTTCCGAGTTACCGGTGCCCTTGAATTCCTCGAAAATCACCTCGTCCATGCGGCTGCCGGTATCGATCAGCGCGGTGGCGATGATCGAGAGCGAACCGCCTTCCTCGATGTTGCGTGCGGCGCCGAAGAAGCGCTTGGGGCGCTGCAGGGCGTTGGCGTCGACACCGCCGGTGAGAACCTTGCCCGAGCTGGGCACCACGGTGTTGTAAGCCCGGCCCAGACGCGTGATCGAGTCGAGCAGGATCACCACGTCCTTCTTGTGCTCGACGAGCCGCTTGGCCTTCTCGATGACCATCTCGGCCACCTGGACGTGGCGGTTGGCCGGTTCGTCGAAGGTCGAGGAGATCACTTCGCCCTTCACGCTGCGCTGCATGTCGGTGACTTCCTCGGGGCGTTCGTCGACCAGCAGGACGAGCAGGAACACTTCGGGATGATTGTCGGTGATCGCCTTGGCGATGTTCTGTAGCAGCACCGTCTTACCAGTTCGCGGCGGGGCAACGATCAGGGCACGCTGCCCCTTGCCCTGCGGCGAGATGATGTCGATGACGCGCGCGCTCTTGTCCTTGACGGTCGGGTCGACCGTATCGAGATTGAGTTTCTGATCGGGATAAAGTGGGGTCAAATTGTCGAAATTGGTCCGCATGCGGACCTGTTCGGGGTCCTCGAAATTGACGGTCGCAAGGCTGGTCAGCGCAAAATAGCGCTCGCCTTCCCTCGGGGCGCGGATTTCGCCCTCGACCGTATCACCCGTGCGCAGACCCCATTTGCGGATCTGGTTGGGCGACACGTAGATGTCGTCGGGTCCGGCAAGGTAGTTCGCCTCGGGCGAACGAAGGAATCCGAACCCGTCCTGAAGCACCTCGATGGTGCCAATCCCCATGATCTTTTCCTGGTAATCCTCATCCTCGGCGAGTTCGCGAAGGATGCAGAACATCAGGTCCTGCCGGCGCATGGTCGATGCGCTTTCGACACCGAGTTCTTCAGCCATTTGAACGAGTTCGGCTGGGGTTTTCTGTTTGAGATCCTTGAGATGCATGTCGGAACTTCCAAAAGTCAGGTGGGGTCAGCCGGATCGTCAATACCTCTGTGGACGAGGTGCCCCGCATTGCACGGAACTGGGCTTGGAGAAAGCAGACGAGGCCGCGAGGTGAAGCACGGCCCGAACCGGATTTGAGGAGACGGAATAGAATTGGCGCGCCGCCGGGTCAATCGAAGATCGACGCCCCGCGAAGATTGTCAGAACGGCTTGAGATAGACCAGCGCAACCACGAGGACGAGCACGATGCCGGGAACCTCGCCGAGCAGGCGCAGACGCTTTTCGGTCAACGGTCGCTCCCCGCCAGCCATCCTGCGAACCTGCGCAACCAGCCATCCGTGATACCCGCTAAGCGCAAGAACGAGCGCCAGCTTGGCATGTAGCCAGCCCTGGCTGAATGCACCTGTCGCGATTGCGAGCGCAAGACCGAACAACCACACCGCGATGATGCTGGGCGTAAGGATGATCCGGCGCAACCGCCCGCTTCTTTCGGCCCATTTGCCCTCGCCCGGCGATCCGGGCGCATGATCGAGCATGTAGATCGCCTGGCGCGGCAACATGAACAATCCGGCGAGCCAGAACACCATGAAGGTGACGTGGCCGATCTTGATCCAGCCATAAATCGAAAGGAGGAATTCCTGCATCGCGGCCTGTCTAGCCGTTCCTCACCGCGCCAAGCAACTCCTCGACGTGTGCAATCGGGGTGAATTGCCCGATCCCGTGTCCGAGATTGAAGATGTGCGGGCGATTCTCGAACGCTGCGATGATCGCACGCACCCTGTCGCCAAGCGCCGGGCCGCCCGCTTCGAGCAGAAGCGGATCGAGATTGCCCTGCACCGGCATTCCATCCGGCAGAACCGAATGCGCCCAGACCGGATCGAGCGTCTCGTCGAGCCCCACGGCATCGACACCGGTCTCCCTCGCATAGGCAGGAAGCTTGGCCCCCGAGCCCTTGGGAAACCCGATTACCGGAACGCCGGGGTGCGATTGGTGGATCGCTTCGACGATGCGCGCATTGGGCGCAATCACCCAGCGCTCGAACTCCGACGGCGCGAGGCTGCCCGCCCAGCTGTCGAACAATTGCACGGCTTCCGCGCCGGCATCGATCTGGCCGCGCAGATAGGTGATCGAGAGATCGGCAATCGCATCGCAGATCGCCTGCATCCGCTGCGGATCGCGATAGGCCAGCAACCGGGCCGGTCCCTGATCCTTCGAACCCTGTCCGGCGATCATGTAGGTCGCAACCGTCCACGGCGAACCCGCAAAGCCGAGCATGGTGGCATCGCCGGGCAAGCGCTCTCGGGTCAGTCGCACGGTCTGGTAGACCGGGTCGAAACGCTCGTAAGCCCGCGCGAAATCGCTCAGGTCGCAATCGAGCAAGGTCGGCGAAAGCCGGGGACCCTCGCCTGCCAAGAACTCGAGCCCCTGCCCCATTGCGTGCGGCACGATCAGGATATCGGAAAACAGGATCGCTCCGTCGAAGCCGAAGCGCCGGATCGGCTGGAGCGTGATCTCGGCCGCTGCCTCGCTGTCATAGACCAGCTCAAGAAATCCGCCCTTTTCAGCGCGTAATTCGCGGTATTCGGGCAGATAGCGCCCTGCCTGGCGCATGAGCCAGACCGGCGGACGAGCCTGTTTCGAACCCTTGAGTGTTTCGAGCAAAGCGCCCGGCATGCGTGATCCTTACAATAATAAAATTATATATATTAAAGACTGATGGAGTCTGTTGGCCCTGTGGATAGCGGGAATTACCGGCCACTGCCCGAATTCTCCCGAAGTGAACAGCCCCCTTGACCGAGTGCGAATCCCTGCCGGGTCGTGGTCAAGCGGATTCTATCCCCGCTGCCCACAGCCTGTTCACAAAACCGCTCGCGCGTCGACAAGGCGGCTTGCCGATTGGCTGCCAGTGGGCATGAATTCCTCTCCCATGCTTGTCGACGGCGTTCTCCCGTGGTTTATGCCCCTACTGTCCACAAGCGCGTTCGATCGTGCGCAAAAGGCGCTGCCAGCTTAGTCATGAACCGGCTCAACCTCCACCTTGTGTCCGATTCCACCGGTGAAACTCTCGAGATGATTGCCAAGGCGGCGATCGCGCAATTCGACGATGCACAGGTCAGCCGGCATTTCTGGCCGATGGTGCGCTCGCGCCAGCATCTCGACCGGATCGTGCCCGAGCTTGCGGACAATCCGGGCCTTGTGCTGTTCACGCTCGTCAACCCCGAAACCCGTGCTCGCCTCGAAGAGCATTGTCGCCATCTCGGCCTCCCGGCGGTTCCGGTGCTCGATCAGGTCACCGAGGCGCTCGAAGCGCAACTGGGCCAGGAAGCGCATGGTCGCCCTGGCCGCCAGCACCTGATGGACGAGGATTATTTCAAGCGGGTCGATGCGATCCAGTACACCATCGCCCACGACGACGGGGTCGGTCACGAGGACTGGGAAGAGGCCGACATCGTGCTTGCCGGGGTGTCGCGCAGTTCCAAGACCCCGACGAGCATCTATCTTGCCAATCGCGGATACAAGGTCGCGAACATCCCGCTCGTGATGGAAAGCCCCCCGCCCGACAATCTCTTCCGGCTGGGTCATCCGCTGGTCGTCGGCCTCACCACCGCAGCGGAGCGTCTCGTGCAGATCCGCCGCAACCGCCTGCTGACGCTCAACGAAGGCACCGAGACGTCCTATGTCGACAACGAGAAGGTCAAGGCCGAGATCAAGTATGCCCGCCGGATGTTCGCCGACAATGGCTGGCCGGTGATCGACGTGACCCGCCGGTCGATCGAGGAGTCCGCGGCCGCGATCATCCGGCTGGTTCAGGAGCGCAAGCGCAAGGAGCGTCCGCTCGAAGGCGTGTCGAAGCCGATATGACCCTTATCCTTGCATCCAAATCCGCCTCGCGCCGGGCGATGCTCGATGCAGCCGGAATTGCCTTTGAAACCTGCCCCGCGGCGATCGACGAGCGGGCGATCGAGCGCGAACTTGCCGGGGTGTCGCCCGGCGAGATCGCCGAGGCGCTGAGCGTCGCCAAGGCATCGGCCGTCGCCCGCGAACAGGAAGGCGCGCTGGTGCTGGGCAGCGATTCGCTCGTGGTTTCGGGTGGGCGTCGTTTCGACAAGCCGCAATCGCGCGAGGAAGCGGCCGAACATCTGCGGTATTTCTCGGGCAAGGCGATCGAATTGCACAGCGCCGCGGCGCTGGTGCGGGGCGATGCGTGCGAATGGAGCCATCATGACCTCGCCAGGCTTTGGGTGCGCGACCTGTCGGAAGATTTCATCGCGCACTATCTGGACCGAGAGTGGCCCGAGATCTCGCACACGGTCGGGTGTTTCCGGGTCGAGGCGATGGGTGTGCAGCTGTTCGACCGCATAGAGGGCGATCACTTCACGGTGCTTGGAATGCCGCTGCTGGCGATCCTTGGGGCCCTGCGCGAAGCCGGGGTGATCGTGCGATGACGGGCAGGTTCACCGAGGTGATCGGCGATCCGGTCGAACAGTCCAAGTCGCCGCTGATCCATCGCTTCTGGCTCGAGAAGCTCGGCATTGATGCGACATATCATGCCAATCGGGTCGTAGCCGCAGACCTCGCCAAATACCTCGAGAACCGCCGCGGCGACGAGGACTGGCTCGGTTGCAATGTCACCATGCCGCACAAGCAGGACATCGTGCCGCTGCTCGGCAGCCTCGATCCGGCTGCCCGGCGGCTCGGCGCGGTGAATACGGTCGTGCGCGATCCGGCTGACGGTTCGCTTCGTGGTTTCAATACCGATGGCGCTGGTTTCCTCGAACCGCTCGCAAAAGAGCTGGCGAAGGAGCACCTGTTCCGAATGGCGCGTGTCATGGGCACCGGCGGGGCCGCCCGCGCGATCATTGCAGCGCTCGCGCAGCAAGGGTTCACGCTGGTTGTCGCTGGGCGTGACCCTGATAAGGCGCGCGCGCTGCTCGACGACATCGTCCCCGAGGGTGAACACCATGCCATTGCTCTTGGCCACTTTGCGCCGCCAACCGATTTTGCCTTCGACGATCGTGCGGGCTGTCTCGATCTGGTGATCAACGCCTCCCCTCTGGGGATGGAGGGCTTTCCACCGCTCGTCTTCGACTGGAGCCACGCACCGCCGGGCGCGATCGCCTACGATATCGTGACCACCCCGCACGAGACGCCTTTCCTCGCCGATGCGCGGGCCTCGGGTCACAGGGTGATCGATGGGTTGGCGATGCTGATCGGGCAGGCCGCGATCGCTTTCGAGAAGTTCTTCGGCGTGTCGCCGCCGCGCGAACACGATCCCGATCTGCGCGCCCTGCTGCTAAAATGACCCGCCCTCTCATCATAGGGCTGACCGGCTCGATCGGCATGGGCAAATCGACCGTCGCGGCCATGTTTGAGCGCGCGGGCGTCCCGGTTTTCGACGCCGACGCCGAAGTCCGCGCCCTGCAGGGACCTGACGGTGAACTGCTACCCGCAATCGAAGACGCGTTTCCGGGGGCCACCGGACCAGCGGGCGTCGATCGCGCCGCGCTGGGCGCACTGGTCTTTGCCGATCCCGATCATCTCGCGCGGCTGGAGGCGATCGTTCACCCTGCGGTTGCGCGCAAGCGCGCCGCGTTTCTGTCCCAGAATTCGGACGCGCCGCTTCTCGTCTTCGACATCCCGCTCCTGTTCGAGCGCGGCGGCGATTCGGCGGTTGACGTGATCGTGGTCGTCTCTGCGCCGCCAGAGATTCAACGCAAGCGGGTGCTCGCCCGGCCGGGAATGACGCCCGAAAAGCTCGACCATATCCTTTCGCTGCA
>JBFHIF010000039.1:0-8031 GCA_041596595.1 Erythrobacter sp.
AAAGTGGCGTGTGTCGGGCTCGTTGGTGTTCTTAAACCAAGTGCACCAAACATAAATCTGTGGTTTATCTGGGTCTATCCGACCAATTGAAGTCACGGTCATGGTTGGCCCGCCAGCATTCAAACGAACATTGCTGCCCACTTTGATTTCTGCTGACATTGTGTCCTACTCCGCAGCTTCGGTCCCGAACATGTCGGGGCCGTCATCGGCGGCGCCGTCCTCGTTGACCGCCTTGGCCTTCTGGCGCTTGTCGAAGCTCGACCACACGTCGTTCCACGAACCCTTGGTCGCGCCTTTCGAATATTCGGTCGCGCGCTGTTCGAAGAAGTTGGCGTGCTCGACCCCGTTGAGCAGCGGGGCGAGCCAGGGCAGCGGGTGTTCGTCGACCATGTAGATCTGCTGCAGGCCGAGCTGGCCGAGCCGCCAGTCGGCGATGTAGCGGATGTATTTCTTGATCTCCTTCGCGGTCATCCCGTTGACCGGGCCCATTTCGAAGGCGAGATCGATGAAGGCATCCTCGAGCCGGACGGTCTTCTGGCAGATGTCGATGATGTCTTCCTTGACCGCCTTGGTCAGGCAGTCGCGTTCCTCGCAGAAGGTGTGGAACATCTTGATGATGCCCTCGCAGTGGAGGCTTTCGTCGCGGACCGACCACGACACGATCTGCCCCATGCCCTTCATCTTGTTGAAGCGCGGGAAGTTCATCAGCATGGCGAAGCTGGCGAACAGCTGCAGCCCCTCGGTGAAGCCGCCGAACATGGCGAGCGTGCGCGCGATGTCCTCGTCATTGTCGACGCCGAACTGCTGCATGTAATTGTGCTTGTCCGCCATCTCCTCGTATTCGAGGAAGGCGGCATATTCGCTTTCGGGCATCCCGATCGTGTCGAGCAGGTGCGAATAGGCGGCGATGTGGACCGTTTCCATGTTGGAAAAGGCGGTCAGCATCATCTTGATCTCGGTCGGCTTGAACACCCGGCCATACTTGTCGTGGTAGCAATCCTGCACCTCGACATCGGCCTGGGTGAAGAAGCGGAAGATCTGGGTGAGCAGGTTGCGCTCGCTCTCGGTCAGCTTCTGCGCCCAGTCGCGGCAATCCTCGCCGAGAGGGACCTCTTCGGGCATCCAGTGGATCTGCTGCTGGCGTTTCCAGAAATCGTAGGCCCACGGATATTCAAACGGCTTGTAGGTCTTGCGGGCTTCGAGCAACGACATCTTGTGGTCCCTTCGTTCGGCGTGAACGACTCATATAGGGGTTTGCGGGCCGGATTCGAAGGCATGGCGGGGTGATTGGTTGGGGATAGAGCGGGTTAATTTCGTGCGCCCGCCCGTAACCCCGGGCTGGTGCGGGGTCGGGGCCGGTCAGCAACAGCGGCGCGGCATGACCTCGATGGGTGCATCGGGAGCGCCAGCACTATCGTTCTGCGGACGCAAAGCGATGTGGCAATTGCGGAAATGGGCGAGCTGTGTCTTGTCGAGCGGGGTGGCGAAAGTCACGCCTGCATGGTCTTCGCGAACCCAGCGCACCTGCGCGGGGAACGGGCCGGCCTCGTCGATATAGACATGGATCCGGGTTCCGGCGGCCAGGTGCCCCTCCTCGTCCACGAACCGGCAGCCGCCGCGCGAGATATTGCTGAGCGTGACCTCGGCGCCGCGGCCCTTGCCGAGATGATACCGCCCTGGAAGGGTGAGCGGCTTGCGATTGGTCTGCCGGGTCATCATGGTGCCCCTTCGATAACCCCGACACGCTTAACGGGCAGTAAAGCGTGATCTGCGCGGCTTTCCCCGCGCCCGAACGCCCCGCCCCTCTCTGGCCCGTGCCTCAGCTTCGACGAACCGTGGACCTTTGTGCGCTGCCACCCGTTGGTAGAGTATAACCAATTCAAATCAAAGGGGTTTATATGTTTGAGAAGCTACGCATCAAGGAACACATGGAAGTCGCGAACTGTGAAGGCCAGCACGTCGGCACGGTCGACGAGGTCAAGGACGACGCGATCAAGCTGACGCGTTCGGACAGTGCGGACGACATGCACCACTTCCTTTCGATCGACGATGTCGAGAAGATCGACGACAACCGCGTCATCCTGAAGGAAAGCGCCCGCATTCCGGCAGGTCTCGGCACCAGGGCGACCCAAACCGCCTGATAAATAGATTTCAGTCCCGCAATGCGCGGGACATGAAGAAGCCCCGCTCTCCCTGTCGGAGGGCGGGGCTTTCTCGTTCTCGCAATCGAAGTGGCGCTCAGGCCCTGTCCTCGGCGATCGGGACAGGCGCAGGATCGTTCTCGGCGTGATCCTGCACGATATCGAACGCGTCGACGATTGCGAGGATCAGCGCGACCAGCAGGAGTGCCCAGGCCGCGCGGCGGAGCAAGCGGCCCTGCTTCGAGCTTTCGAGCTTTCGCCCCTGCGACAGCAACACGGCACCCAGCAGGACCAGGACCGCAATGGTGATCGCGCTCACCGCAATGCCCCCCTCACCCACACCCGATCACTGGCAGCTCAGGCATTCCTCGTAATCGGTCTGCTCGGCCGCGAGCTCGTATTTCGCCGCATCCTTGGTGTTGTCGGTCTCGACCCCGCCGGCGAACCCGGCGCGCTGGACCGAGTTGGAGCGGAGGTAATAGAGCGACTTGATGCCCTTCTCCCAGGCCTGGAAGTGGAGCATCATCAGGTCCCACTTGTCGACATCGGCGGGGATGAACAGGTTCAGCGACTGCGCCTGGTCGATATAGGGCGCGCGATCGGCCGCGAAATCGAGCAGCCAGCGCTGGTCGATCTCGAAACTGGTCTTGAAGCTCGTCTTTTCCTCGTCGGTGAGGAAATCGAGATGCTGGACGCTGCCCCCGCGCTCGAGGATCGAGTTCCAGACATTGGTCGAGTTCTTGCTCTTCTTGTCGAGCAGCTTTTCGAGATAGGGGTTCTTGACGATGAACGAGCCCGAAAGCGTCTTGTGGGTGTAGATGTTCGCCGGGATCGGCTCGATGCACGCGCTGGTTCCGCCGCAGATGATCGAGATCGACGCGGTCGGCGCGATCGCCATCTTGCAGCTGAACCGCTCCATTGCGCCCATGTCGGCCGCGTCGGGGCACGGCCCGCGCTCCTGCGCGAGCAGCATCGAGGCTTCGGAAGCCTTGGCCTGGATATGCTTGAACATCTTGAGGTTGAGCGCCTTGGCCATCGCGCTTTCGAACCCCAATCCCTTCGACTGGAGGAAGGAGTGGAAGCCCATCACCCCGAGCCCGACGCTGCGTTCGCGCATGGCGGAATAGCGGGCACGCTCCATTTCGGGCGGGGCGCGATCGATATAGTCCTGCAGCACGTTGTCGAGGAAGCGCATCACGTCCTCGATGAACTGCTTGTCAGCGTTCCACTCATCCCACTTTTCAAGGTTGAGCGAGGACAGGCAGCACACCGCGGTGCGATCGTTGCCGAGATGGTCGATCCCGGTCGGAAGCGTGATCTCGCTGCACAGGTTCGAGGTCGACACCTTGAGCCCCAGTTCGCGGTGATGCTTGGGCATCATCCGGTTCACCGTGTCGGAAAAGACGATGTAGGGCTCGCCCGTGGCAAGCCGGGTCTCGACCAGCTTCTGGAACAGCGAGCGCGCATCGACCACGCCGCGAACCTCGCCGGTCTTGGGTGACTTGAGTTCAAATTCGGCGCCGTCGCGCACCGCTTTCATGAAATCGTCGGTCAGCAGCACGCCGTGATGCAGGTTCAAGGCCTTGCGGTTGAAGTCGCCCGATGGCTTGCGGATCTCGAGGAACTCCTCGATCTCGGGGTGCGAGACATCGAGATAGCACGCCGCGGACCCGCGCCGCAGCGAACCCTGGCTGATAGCGAGGGTGAGCGAATCCATCACCCGAACGAAGGGGATGATCCCGCTGGTCTTGCCGTTGAGGCCGACCGGCTCGCCGATCCCGCGGACATTGCCCCAATAGGTGCCGATCCCGCCGCCCTTCGACGCGAGCCAGACATTCTCGTTCCAGGTCCCGACGATCCCGTCGAGGCTGTCGGAAACCGAGTTGAGATAGCAGCTGATCGGCAGGCCGCGATTGGTCCCGCCATTCGACAGGACGGGGGTGGCGGGCATGAACCACAGCCTGGAAATGTAGTCGTAGAGCCGCTGCGCGTGATCCTGGTCGTCGGCATAGGCATCGGCGACGCGCGCAAACAGGTCCTGGTAGTTTTCACCGGGCAGCAGGTAGCGATCCTCGAGCGTCTCCTTGCCGAATTCGGTCAGGAAGGCATCGCGGCTTTCATCGGTGACGACGGTGAAACGGCGATCGTTCACCTTCTTGCTGTCATCCTCGACCAATCCGGCCTTGGCGGCATTGGCGAGCGCTTCGCCTGCCTTTGCAGCGACCAGTTCGTCGCTCCCCTTGTCGGACTTGTCCATCGTAACCGCTTTCGCTTCCTTCGAGGGTGCCGTTTTCGCCGGAGACGCAGCCGTGGCAGCCGAGCCGCCATCGCTCGCCGTCACGGCCGGATCTTCGTTTTCTACCGGCACGCTATCGCTCGATTTGAATTCCATTTTGGCCCCGTCCGTCTCGCTCGAATCGCAACCCGGCGCAAGAGCCGATGTTCCAATTCTGTTCCATACTCTTTCATCCACGGTCTTGCCACAGTTTACCCACCGATTGGGCCACAGGCTTGTCCCGCAATGATGCCCGGATGCGCCCCCGAACCCCTGTCTCCCCGGGCGAATCCGATAGCTTCCGCACCGAAAGGGCGCAGCGCCGGATTACCAAGGCTTGGGGGTCCAATGCGAACCGAACCACTAGATCATGAATCACCTGCGAATCCGCGTCAACGGGTGATTAACTTTGATTGTGTCCGCTCGGGCGCACAAAAATCATGTTGCAGTGCAGCGATGCGCGGGAAACGCTGGAGTCGGGGAGCGCGCAAGCCCCTAATCGAATCTGTGAAGAAAAATTTGGTGATTGAATCGCCTTAAATCAATGCTTGATCGCCGGGCCTTTTCTGCGCCAACAAACCGCGCGGGATAACAAGGAAGGGCGACGGGGGATCATGCGCCAGGTGATCGACAGCCAGCTTGGCAGGGCCGCGCAATTCGCCGACCGGCACGAGCGCGCGATCGCCGTGGCTGGCGCGATCTGGCTCGCGATTTCCAGCGCCTCCTATGCCTTTGACCTGAAGCTGCCCGAAATCCCCTTCGTCACCGACGAGAACGCCTGGATGTTTTCGGGCGGGTGGAACGCGGCGTGGTGGGGCTTCATCCGTCCCGCGATCGAAAAGCGCCGCGCGAACGGCAAGGAGACCGGCAAGGCGGCAGACCGCCTGCCCGGCAGCTAGCCCACCGGTTCGGTCCTGCCGCGCGCCGATCGGGCGTGCTGCGCGATCTCACCCGCGATGCGGTCCACCAGCGCCAGCGGCAGATCGTGACCCCAGCCCGGAATGGTGACCAGCCGCGCGCCCGGAATCGCCGCCGCGGTATCCGCGCCGCCCTCGGGCTTGACCAGCGGATCGGCTTCGCCGTGAAGGACGAGCGTGGGGACGTCGACCGATTTCAATCTTTCGCGCCGGTCGCCGTCATCGATGATCGCCGCGAGCTGGCGCTGCAATCCGGGCGGATAGACCGAGCGGCGGATCGACTTGAGCACCCGTTCGCGCCGTCTGTGCGGATCGGGCGGGAAGCCGGGGCTGCCGATCGCCTCCTGCACCTTGATCCCGTGAGCGAGAAGGTCCTCCTCCTCCATCGAGGGCAGCGGCGCGATCAGCGCGTTCATCGCCTGCTTGTCGGCGGGCGGGATGCGCGCATTGCCCGTGGTCGACATGATCGAGGTGAGCGTGAGGAGCTTGTGCGAATAGTGGATCGCCATGAGCTGCGCGATCATTCCGCCCATCGAGGCGCCGACCACGTGCGCGCGCTCGATCTCGAGCGCATCGAGCAGGCCGGCGGCATCGGCCGCCATGTCGGCCAGCGTGTAGGGCACCCGGGCGGGCCAGCCGATCGCCTTGCGCAGGATCTGCCATTTGAGGCCGGGCGCCTTTGTGCCTTCGAGTTTCTGGCTGAGACCGATGTCGCGATTGTCAAACCGGATTACCCGGAAATCGCGGCCGACCAGATCCTCGACCAGTTCGTCGGGCCACAGCACCAGCTGTGCGCCGAGGCCCATCACCAGCAGGATCGGTTCGGCGCCGGGATCGCCGTGCTCCTCGTAGAACAGTTCGATCCCGGTATTCGGCGTCTTGACGGCTGGCATGGCTGGCGCTCGGCTCCTCTGGGCGATTGGTCCGGCGGCAGGCCGGACGCTTCACATCCCCAGGAGTGATGGCGCACAAACAAAATCGCCGCAACCCGCCCTTGTCCTCGGGGGTTCAGACCGATGGGACTGGGGACAAGGGGGGTGCGGCGCTCCGGCACGCACTTGCCGGATTGCGACCTCGATTGTTGCGCGGGCGATCAGCCGCCAAGCAGGATCGGGCGATCCTCCTGTGCAATCGAGGCGAAGCGGGCGGTCCGCCGTGCCGAGGCGAGCGTGCTCATTTCGCGGTAGTCCCTCTCGTTATCGGCGAAGACGATGCTGGCGAGGAAGCGTGCGCCTTGGGGATTGGCGACTGGCACTTCATCGAGCGAGTCGAGAGTGCGGACCGCATATCTGGCCGAGCGCTTTGCCGCCCAGTTGCCGTTGCCGCCGGTCACCTCGATATTGTCGGCCTTGCCGTCCGCGCCGAGCGTGAACGAGACCTCGACATAGGACTTGTTGGGCCGGACCTTGCGCGCGATCGGATCGCGGGCGAGCGAGCGGTTGAGATCGGCTGTGGTCAATTCCTGCCAGTTGGCCAAGGCTGCATCGGAGCGCACCACGATGTCGCCGGGTTCGCCTGCGAAGGCGGGAGCGACAAAGGTCAAGGTCAGCGCCGCGGCAATTGCGCCAAGGGCGGAAGTGGCTTTGTTCGTACGTGTCGTCATCGGATCATCCTCCAGGGGTTCGAGAACGATCGATCGCAAGGACCAGACGCGCCGAGCACCAGTCCCATTACTCGTGCAGTGGCTCTGTCGGTCGATCTGACCTGACGGTATTTTTGTCTCCCGTCGTGGTCGGATTTCAATCTGCCCGCATAGCCAATTTAAGCAATTTCGGTTCTGCGAGCGGCGTATGGGTTTGTTCCAATTGCTTGTCTGCCCGACAGGATGCGTCCTGTGATCGACAAGCGGTAATGTGTGTGCGGCCCGCTTTTCTTTTATTGGATAAGTGACCCTGCTGGCCCAGCACCGTTCTGCCATCCCTCCGCAGCAAATGACGGAACCGGTGCTGGTGCAGCCGTCCTTAAGGGTGGACGGTCAACAGCAGGGTCTAGGGGGGCTCAAAAACCAGAGCCCGGTCGTGCGTCTAGTTGCGCAAGGCGATGTAGGTTCGTTCGGGTCCGGCGGACGCGAGGCGGTCTACTTCCAACTCGATCAGGCGCTGTTCGAGCCTATCGCGAGTGCGCTCGTTATCGGCAAAGATGATGTTTGCCAGGAACTGCACGTTCTGCGCGTTGGCCACCGGAACGTCGTCGAGATCGTCCAGCGTGCTCACGGCGCGCTTAGCGGCCCGTTTTGCTGCCCAATTTCCGTTGCCGTCGAGCACCTCGATAGTATCCGGCCGGCCGTCCTCGCCGGCGCTGAAAGCTACTTGCACGATCGCGTTGTTGATACGCTGCTCGAAAGGTGCGCGGCGTTTGAGCGCGCGGTTCAGATCGGTGCTGGTCTCTTGTTGCCATTGCTCGAGCGCAGGTGATGGCTGCACGACGATGTCGCTGTGATCGGCTGAGACCACTCCCGGCACCGACAGGAGCAAAGCCGCGCCAAGCGCGCGGCCAGTTAACGTCTTCAGATTGTAGTAAGTCATGGGATCATCCTCTCATTGGTCGGTTGGATGATCGGCTCAAAATATCTTCGCAGGATTTACTCGCGACCTCGTTCAGGCGAGGAAATTCGGGTCGATCTGGCAAGGGGCCTGCGGAACCTTTTCGCCGAGCGGGATAATCGCTGTTCAAACGGCTGCGTTCAAGCATAACTTTC
>JBFHIF010000040.1:0-7918 GCA_041596595.1 Erythrobacter sp.
AAGAAGATCGCCATCGAAGCCGCCATGATCATGTAGCCGATCGAGCTGATCTCGTTCCAGTAGGTGAAGGCTTCCGGATAGTCGGGATAGCGACGCGGCATACCCTGCATCCCGAGGACGTGCTGCGGGAAGAAGATCACGTTCACACCGATGAAGAAGCCCCAGAAGTGGAGGTGCGCCAGAAGCTCGGAATGCATCCGGCCGCTCATCTTCGGGAACCAGTAGTAGAAACCGGCGAACATCGAGAACACGGCGCCCATCGACAGCACGTAGTGGAAGTGGGCAACCACGAAGTAGGTGTCGTGTACCACGTCGTCCACGCCGCCATTGGCGAGGTAGACGCCGGTCACGCCGCCCACGGTGAAGAGGAAGATGAAGCCCAGCGCCCAGACCATCGGCGACTTGAACTCGAGGCTTCCGCCCCACATCGTCGCGATCCAGCTGAAGATCTTCACGCCCGTGGGAACCGCGATCACCATCGTTGCCGCGGTGAAATACATCTTCGTGTTCACGTCGAGGCCCACGGTATACATGTGGTGCGCCCAAACGATGAAGCCGACCACGCCGATCGCGACCATCGCGTAGGCCATGCCGAGATAGCCGAACACCGGCTTGCGGCTGAAGGTCGCGACGATCTGGCTGATCATGCCGAAGCCCGGCAGGATCATGATGTAGACCTCGGGGTGACCGAAGAACCAGAACAGGTGCTGGTAGAGCACGGGGTCGCCGCCACCTGCCGGGTTGAAGAAGGTGGTTCCGAAATTGCGGTCGGTCAGCAGCATCGTGATCGCCGCGGCGAGAACCGGCAGCGCGAGCAGCAGCAGGAAGGCGGTGACCAGCACCGACCACACGAACAGCGGCATCTTGTGCAGGGTCATGCCCGGCGCGCGCATGTTGAAGATCGTGGTGATGAAGTTGGTCGCACCCAGGATCGAGCCAGCGCCCGCAAGGTGGAGCGAGAAGATCGCGAAGTCGACCGCGGGGCCGACAGAGCCGGTGGTCGAAAGCGGTGCATAGACCGTCCAGCCCACGCCAGCGCCCGGCCCGGTGCCGCCCGGCACAAACAGCGAGAACAGCAGGCTCATGAAGCCTGCCACGGTCAGCCAGAACGAGATGTTGTTCATCCGCGGGAACGCCATGTCCGGCGCGCCGATCATCAGCGGCACGAACCAGTTGCCGAAACCGCCGATCATCGCGGGCATAACCATGAAGAAGACCATGATCAGGCCGTGCGCGGTGATGAACACGTTCCACATGTGGAGCGCGGTGTTGATGTCCTCCGCACCGCCCATGAAGCCGGCCCACCACTGCAGATACTGGATGCCGGGCTCGGCCAGTTCCAGACGCATGATGCCCGAAATCGCGCCACCGATGATCCCCGCCATGATGGCGAAAATCAGGTAGAGCGTGCCGATGTCCTTGTGGTTGGTCGACATGAACCAACGGGCGAAGAAACCCGGCTTGTGATCAGCATGCGCTGCGTGATCATCGTGGTGGGCTTCGAAACCTTCAGCGGTGGTGGCCATCTTGCGTGTCTCTCGGGTTCGTTCGTGTCTGTATTATGTTAGTTCGGCTTGTGCGGATTACGGCGCGGGAACGAAGTTGTCGGCCTTGTCCGATCCCTCTGGAACCTCGACGCCGGTTTCCTGGCCGAGCGGACGGGTAGCGCCGTTCTTGGCGGGGAGCGTTCCGCCCTTCGACAGCACCCAGGCGTTGAACTCGTCAAGCGGCAGCGCTTCGACCGCGATCGGCATGTAGGCGTGGCGCGCACCGCACAGTTCGGAACACTGGCCGTAATAGACGCCCGGTTCCTCGATCGTGAGCATCCGCTCGTTGAGGCGGCCCGGGACCGCGTCGATCTTGAACCACAATGCGGGGACCGCAAAAGCGTGGATCACGTCGGCAGCGGTGGTCTGGATCCGCAGCGGAACGCCGGCAGGCACGACCATGCGATTGTCGACCGCGAGCTGCGCGGGTTCGCCGTTGGCGATCGCGTCGGCATCCGACAGCATGTTCGAGATGATCTCGATATCGCCGTGATCGGGATAGGTGTAACCCCAATACCACTGGTAACCGGTCGCCTTGATGGTGATCGCGTCCTCGGGCGGGTTTTCGTATTGCCGCGCAAGCAGGGTGATCGAAGGCACCGCGATGATCACGAGAATGATAACCGGCACGATCGTCCAGATCACTTCGACCAGCGTGTTGTGAGTCGTCTTCGAAGGCACCGGGTTCGAGCGGCGGTTGTAGCGGATCACCACCCAGATCAGCAGCGCGAGAACCAGCAGGCTGATCGCGGTGATCACCGGCATGAGGATCACGTCATGCATCCACAGCGCGTATTCGCCGTCCTTGGAATACTGGTCCTGGAAGCCGATTCCCTTGGCGGTCGGCATGCCCTTGCCCTCGGTCGGGGCCATCGGGGAATAGGCCCCGTCCACGCTCGCCGCCTCGGTTTCGCCGGCAACAACTTCGCCGGGCATCGCCGATGCGGGCGCTTCGCCCAGGGTAGCCGCTTCATCGCCGGTGATCGCGCTATCGTTCGGCGCGGAACCCTGTGCAAAGGCCGGTTGCGCCGCGCCCAGCATGAGCAGTGCGGCGCAGAGCGCCAGCAGGCCCGACTTCACACGGCTGTGGATTTGACCCATCATAATGTGTCCAGATCGCTTTCGAATTAGTCCCATGCCGCCCGGGATATCCACCTTTCAAAAGCCGGATCGGACAGCGCCAGCGCCGACGCTAGCGGTCAGCTTGGCGTGCCTCTTAGCGGCGCTTGCCCGGTGTCTCAAGCGGTTCTAGGGAGAAAAATACGCAAGGCGCGATGATTGCCTTGCAAGCCCGCCCTTTCCCCTGGAGCAAACCGGACTGCCGCAACCCATGACCACGATCGATACCCTGCCCCGATCCGAGGACCAGGTGCTGGAGGAATTCCGCGAAAGCGGCGCGCTTCTCGAAGGACATTTCAAGCTCTCTTCGGGCAGGCACAGCGGCCACTATCTGCAATGCGCGCGCGTGTTGATGAACCCGGCGCGGGCCGAACGGCTGGCGCGCGCGGTGGTGGCCGGCATCCCCCGCGATATAGTGGAAAAGGTCGATGTGGTGGTGTCCCCGGCGATGGGCGGGATCATCATCGGTCACGAGGTCGCGCGCGTTCTCGGCAAGGACGCGCTGTTCCTCGAACGCCCCGAGGGCACGTTTCACCTGCGCCGCGGTTTCGCACTCAATTCCGGCGCGTGCGCATTGATGGTCGAGGACGTGGTCACCACCGGGCTTTCGAGCCGCGAGGCAATCGCGGCGGTAGCTCGCGAAGGCGGCGAGGTGATCGCCGAATGCGCGCTGATCGACCGTTCGCTCGGCAGCGTCGACCTTGGCGTGCCGTTCTTCCCGCTCGCCGCGTTCGATTTCCCGACCTTTGACGAGAGCGAGCTCCCCGAAAGCCTCGCTGCGATTCCCATCACCAAGCCCGGAAGCCGCAAGGATTGAGCCTGCCCATGAACGGATCGCTTCATCCCAGACCGCTCCGGCTCGGCGTCAACATCGATCACGTCGCCACCATCCGCAATGCGCGTGGCGGCGACCATCCCGACCCGGTGCGCGCGGCGCAGATCGTCGCGGCCTGCGGGGGCGACGGGATCACTGCTCACCTGCGCGAGGATCGCCGGCACATCCGCGACGAGGACCTGAGGCGGATCCAGGACGCGACCGACCTTCCCCTCAACCTCGAAATGGCCGCGACCGAGGAAATGCTCGCAATCGCGCTGCGCCATCGCCCGCACGCCGCCTGCATCGTTCCCGAAAAACGCGAGGAGCGCACGACCGAGGGCGGTCTCGACGCTGCCGGGCTGCACAACCAGATCGCGCCGATTGTCACGCGCCTCGCCGATGCGGGGATCCGCGTCTCGCTGTTCATCGAGGCCGACGAACGCCAGCTCGACGCCGCCTTGCGGCTCGGCGCGCCGGTGGTCGAGTTTCACACCGGCGAATATGCGCACGCCTTTCTCGATGGCGATCCCGAACGCACCGCGCGCGAACTCAAGCGTATCGCCGACATGGCCGCGCTGGCGGCCAAGAACGGTATCGAGCCCCATGCCGGGCACGGACTCACCTATGAAAATGTCCAGCCGATCGCGGCGATACCCCAGCTCGCCGAGCTCAATATCGGGCATTACCTGATTGGAGAGGCGGTGTTCACCGGTCTCGAATCGGCGGTGCTCAAGATGCGCGACCTGATGGACGATGCGCGATGAATCCATCTGATAACGAGCTTGCGCCCGCGCAGAAGCGCTGGGCCCTCATCGCCTCGGCGCTGTTCCTTGTCGCAATCGGGTTTCTCGGCTTTGCGATTGCCGAAGGCGCGATGCTGACCTTCGCGCTCGGCTGGGTGGTGTTGCAGGCGGTCGGCTATGTCGGCGCGCTGTCGATCGCCAAAGGCGATTTCGCCCACCCGCTGTTCAAGGCGCAGGTGATGGTGCACATCCTCGCTCTCGGCCTGCTGCTGGCGCTGTTAGTGAAAGCGGCGCAATGATCATCGGGATGGGTTCGGACCTGTGCAATATCGAGCGGATCCAGAGCTCGCTCGACCGCTTTGGCGAGCGGTTCGAGAACCGCGTCTTTACCGAGACCGAGCGCGCCAAGGCGCATCGCCGCCCGTTCACGATGGCGGGCACCTACGCCAAGCGTTTCGCGGCCAAGGAGGCGTTTTCCAAGGCCGTCGGGACCGGATTCAAGCGCGGCGTGTTCATGAAGGATATCGGCGTCGTCAACGCCCCGTCGGGCGCTCCGACGCTCGCTCTGGCTGGGGGCGCAGCAAATCGGCTTGAAGAAATGGTCCCACCGGGCCATGAGGCGCATATTCACCTGACCCTTACCGACGATCACCCCTGGGCGCAGGCCTTCGTAATCATCGAGGCGCGCGCGCTCTAGGACCGCACCAGACATTTAATCGAAAAGCACCGTGAACAACCCCACCCCTCCCCCTGCCGAAACCCCAGGCGTCACCCCACGCACCGACCCCGCGCCCACTGCCGAGAGCAGCGAGCCCGCGAAGAGCAAGGAGCGCGAGGACAAGATCAACTGGCTGGGCGAACTGCGCGGCCTGGTGATCATGCTGTTCGCAGTGCTGGCGTTCCACAGCCTCGTCGCCAAGCCGTTCTACATCCCGTCGACCTCGATGATGCCGACCCTCTATGTCGGCGATCGGCTGGTGGTCAGCAAATATCCCTATGGCTGGTCGTGGGCTTCGGCGAGCTTCCACCTGCTGCCGCGCGGCGACTGGCGGATCTGGGCGGACACGCCCGAATATGGCGATATCGTGATCCCCGTCCATCCTCACCGCGACGAAGATTATATCAAGCGCGTGGTTGCGCTGCCCGGCGACACGATCGAGGTGCGCGGCGGCCAGATCATCCTCAACGGGACCCCGATCAGGCGCGAACAGGTTCCCGATACGCGCGTCCCCTACGAACCGCAGCTGCTGTGCGCCGGGTTTGCCGGAATGCGCGAATGCCTCGAGAATTTCGAACGCTACCGCGTCAAAGGCGATGATGGCCGCGATTATTTCGAGATCGAGACCTATCGCGAAACGCTGCCCAATGGCGCGACCTATCTGGTGTTTGACCACCGTCAGCAGCCGCTTGACGATTACGGCCCCTATATCGTGCCCGAAGGCCATGTGTTCGTGATGGGCGACAACCGCGACGAGAGCGCCGACAGCCGCGCCGGTGCCGACGAGCGCGGACTTGGCGGCGGTATTCCGATGGAAAACATCGGCGGCCGGGCGGAATTCATCACCTTCTCGCTCGACGGATCGACCACCTGGAACCCGGCCTCGTGGTTCACCAGCCTTAGACCCGACCGGGCCTGGACCACGCTTCGCCCGCCGATCGCCGAACCTTACGAAACCGGCGGCAACGCCGCGCGTTGAGGGAGGCATAATGGTCAGGAAATTCCTCTACCTCGTTGCCTTCGCGCTCGTCGTCTTCATCGTCGGCCGGATCGGTTACGAGATGTTTCAGGACGAGATCGCCGAGATCGCGCTTGTCCCCACGGCGGACTTCACGCCGACAAAGCCGCTTGAGGAAAACGCCTACCAGGATCCCTCGCTGTGGTATTCGCGGCCGGGAATCGGCGTCGATGACCCGGCGCGCTGGCAACCCGCGCTCGCCGAGCGCGTGCCGTCCTCGCAGGCGCGCACCGCATCACCGCGCAATCCGGCGGCGGAAAGAACGCTCGGCAACAAGCAGGAAATGGTCACCACATCGTCTCGCCCGGTCAATCCGGCTCCTAGCGGATCGGACCTGCCAGAGTTCGCGGTGTTCTTCATCCACCCCACGAGCTATCTCAACCGTTCGAACTGGAACGCGCCGATCGGAGATGAAGAGGCCGAGCGCGTCGCGCGGATCTACATTCGCGGCATGGCCAGCCCGTTCAACGCAGCGAGCGAGATCTGGGCACCGCGCTATCGCCAGGCGACGATGGGTGCGTTCCTCACCGACGCGCCCGAGGCCGAAAAGGCGATCGACGCCGCCTATGCCGATATCCGCGAAGCCTATCTCTATTTCCTCGAATCGGTCGATGAGGACACCCCGATCGTGCTGGCCGGCCATAGCCAGGGCGCGCTCCACCTGCTGCGCTTGCTGCGCGAGGAAGTGAAGGGTTCGCCGGCTGCCGACCGGCTGATCGGCGCCTATGCGATCGGCTGGCCGATTTCGGTCGAGCACGACATCCCCGCTCTGGGCACGGTCGCCTGCGCCACTCCGGCGCAGACCGGCTGCCTGCTGTCATGGTCGAGCTTTGCCGAACCCGCTGATCCTTCGCGCATCATCGAAACCTATGCCAAGTCGATCGGCTTCAACGGAAGTTCGCGCGGCGACAGCACCATTTTGTGCACCAACCCGCTTACCGGAACGTTCGGCGGGAGCGCGCAGGCGAGCGCCAATCTGGGAACGCTGGTGCCCGACGACAGCATCGAGAACGGCGAGCTGGTCGCGGGCGCCGTCCCGGCGCGCTGCGACGATCGCGGATTGCTGCTGATCGGAGACCCGCCGAAAATGGGATCCTATGTCCTGCCGGGCAACAATTACCACGTCTATGACATTCCGCTGTTCTGGGCGAACACGAAAGCCGACGTCGAGCGCCGGGCGCGAGCATGGGCAGCAGCGCGCTGATCACCGAGAACGCAGGCGAATTCGCCGACGCCCTGCCCGACGGCGGAGTGCTGCTGGGGCTCGACCTGGGGACGCAGACGATCGGCACCGCGACCTGCGATGCCGGTTGGCGGTTCGCCACCAATGGAAAGACCTTGCCGCGCGGAAAATGGACTCGTGACAAGGCGTTGCTGTCCGAACTTGTGAAAGCACGCGAAGTTTGCGGGATCGTGCTTGGCCTGCCGCGCAACATGGATGGAACCCAGGGCCCCCGGGCGCAGGCGAGCCGGGCCTATGCGCGCAACCTCGCGGAGGCAACTGACCTGCCGGTGCTGCTATGGGATGAACGCTGGTCGACCCAGAGCGCCGAGGCGGCGCTCATCGGGCAGGATTTCAGCCGCAAGAAGCGCGCCCAGTCGATCGACAGCCACGCCGCAGCGGTGATCCTCCAGGGCGCGATCGACAGGCTTGCGGGCGGAATGTTCTAGGCCGGAGCTAGCGCCTCGCGCCGTTGCCTTGCGACCGCAGCCACCATCCGGCTGCCGCAAAGTTCGCCTTCCCGCCACAGCGCGTCCTCATCGTCGACAGCGAGCCGCGCCGCGCGCGCTGCGAAACTCGCCAGGCGAATTCGCTCGCTGGGATGGCTGCGCGCCACCTCGCTGGCAAAGACGAGAGCCTCCTCTGCCCCGCTCGCCACCGCGGCGCGCAGGAACGCCTCGGTTGCATTGGGGCTGAGCACGCGGGTCACCTGCCGGGTCTCGAGACCGCGAGGT
>JBFHIF010000041.1:0-7876 GCA_041596595.1 Erythrobacter sp.
TCGAGCGCCGATAGGCCTCGTTGAGCGCTTGGTCTGCCGCGATCGCGCGCGCCTGCTGCCGGGCGAAGGCCGCAGCGTCGGTCGTTTGGGTAAGGGGGATGTCGACCGTCCCTTCCACAAGACGGTCGGCAGCGAGAGAAGCCAGCCCAAGCTGGAGCGCCGAGCGGTAAGCCGAAAGGCCGGTCGCGGCATAGGTGCGATTGCCCGATTGGCCGACAAGCAGCTGGCGGCGGATTATGCTGCCCTCCTCGCTGCACATCAGAACCCTGGCTTCGGGCAGCCCTTCGGGCGGCGCGCCCAGATCAGTCGGACTGCAAGTTGAGCCGGTCCCGGCGAAGCGCTTTGGAGCATCTTCGGCAAGCTGCCCACGCACGACCCACAAGGTCCCGACCGGTGCGGCGGCATCGCGGCACAAAACGGCATAGCGTCGGTCAAACAAGCCCGCACCATGTTCGGGCGGCTGAATCTGCGCCTCGCAAAGCCCGTTCGTTCCGATCGGGAAGGAGTTGCGAAGGCTGAGAGATTGCTGGGTCTGCGCAAGCTGAGCGACATTTGGCGTGGCCCAGAGCGCGGCGGTCGCGATCGCAAGCCCGCTGCCAAGCGAGATCACGCGGCGGATCGACTTACTGGTCATCGTCGTCACTCCCGTTCTCGCTCTCATCCCCGTCCTCGCCCTCGGCCTCGCTCTCGTCCTCGTCCTCGTCCTCTTCGTCATCAACCGCGCCCTGGCCGTAAAGCGTGGTGTCACCGCCGCTTGCGACCGGATCGTCGAGCAAGGGATTATCGTTCATCAAGGGTGCTTCGATGAGGCCGGGGAAATCCATCCCGAATGCCGCGTTGCTTTCACCCTCGACCAATCGCAACGCTGCGATCCTATCAGTTTGGGAATAGCCCGATGCGGCGTTACCCCCAATCCTGGTGGAAACGCCCAACCGGACTTGCACCGGAGCGATGGTCGTCGCTGGATTGGTCAGCGCCGGGCCGGCCGGTTCCAGTGGTATTTCGACCGGGCACTCGCCGGTGTTGATGTTGCAGTCGTTGAACTCGCTCGTTTCAGTAAAACCGGCCCCGGGCGATCCCTCGGACCCTTCGCTCAGGAAAGTCACTTCCGCGAAGAACGCATTGCCGGTGATGAAATTGCCGCTGCCATCCACCCGCCGACCATAGGCGAACGCATCGAGTGGTTGCGAGCCGACCGAGCCGATGACCAGACCCCCGTCACCCACGGTAATGCCACCCTGTGCGGCCTCGGTCCCGGTATTGCGAACCAGAAGCGTCTGGCTTGCGAAGATTTCGACCGAACGGGCGCGGATATAACCCAGCGGGTCCTCGCTCCCCGCTGCAGCAATCGCCAGTTCCTCGTTGCGACCAGCGAACACCGGGTCGCTCTGCAGCCGCGCGATCATGTCCGCATCCGCCGCCCAGATATTGGGCGCGTCGAGCACCAACATTCCGCCCGGCGCGCCGCTTGGATTGGTTATGGCTATGCCGCCTGGGGTAACGATCTCAATGCGCTCGCCTGCAAAAATACCGAGAAAATCCGTCTCGGCAGTTTCGATATATTCCACCAGCCCCTCAATTCTGATGATCGAACCGGCTTGCCCTGCATTGATCTGAATAGACGACACGCCATCATCGAGACTGCCGAAGGCGGTGATATCGCCCATGACAAGATCGGGATCGTTTGGATTGTCCTTGGTGATGAGCGGAGCGTTGAAAGTGAAACTGCCCGCATCGATTCGCTCGGCGTCTCTTGGCTTGATGGTGAATCCAAAGTCATAACCGCCTGGATCGGCACCTATCAGCGCGGGTTTTTCGGTATTGTGCGAATTGAAGATCATGTTGACCGCACCAATCCGCGCGCCTTCGAGTATGTCGACATCGCGAGCATTGATCGTAAGCAACTGCCCCCCAAAACTGATCACGTTGTCGTTGTCACCTTCGAAATTGACCGTCTTTCCCGAGGTAATGGTGATCTGCGCAGTGGGATCCTGAAGAGTCGGCCCCCCGATCAGGCCATTTTGACCGGTGCGGATGAGCAGAGCGTCGAGGACATCGACCACCATCTCACCGCTGACCGCGATATCCCCCCCCACGGCCATAAGGGCCGAACGGGATAGACCATCGGGAACGGTATCGCCGAGAGCCCGTGCCGCAAAATCATTAACCGAGAGAACCCCGCCAAATGCACTGACGGTAAAATGCCCGACCTCGTTTGTGTCGGCGCCGCTCGCACTGGCTTCGACATCGAGCGATGCCGCGTTAACCTGCGGTCCGCTGCCAACAAGATGGAGGCTCGCAACACCGCCAGTTGCGCTTCCCCCCGGAGCTCCGAACGCCGATGCGAGGAGATCCAGCAGGCCAGTAACGTCCACGGTGGAATTATCCTCCACGAACATCGATACAGACCCAGCTCGCGCCGCGCCGCCGATTGAAGTCGAGTTGCTGCCTTGCGAAACCGCATCGGCCTCGAGATTGAGCTCGCCTGCCGCAAATCTGCCATTCAGAAGATCAAACGATACGCTGCCTCCCCATGCGTCACCAATCTGCGCTCCTTCGCCACCAAAAGTATCTGTGCTCAGGACAAGCCTCGCCTCACCATTGATGTCGGGCGAAATTGTAATCGAGCCACCGTTCAGGATCGAGGCCTCGACCGATCCGCCAAATGCATCGCCTCCCATCAGCGCGCCCGCACCGCCCGAGGCTTGAGCGCGAAGCTGATTGACGCCGTCCAGTTCGACCGCAGCCGCATCAACGATCATTTGCCCGGACCCGGCGTTCGCCGTGCCGCCGACGCCATCCGTGCTATTGCCGCCAAAGGCACTGGCAATGCCCGCGATGCGACCCTCGAAGAATCCATCCGTATCGACCGTTACCGACACGCTCCCGCCGAGCGCCTCGCCGCCGGTTCCCGAACCCTGAACCGCACCACCGAAGGCATTGGCTGCCATGCTTGCCAGTCTGATATTGAGCGAAGTTCCGCCATTGGCCATCACGATCGCTTCACCCGCTTCAGCGCGGCCACCATTGAAACTTCCATCCGCATCGCCGCCGGTGGCAGTCGCATTGATAGAGGTTACCCCGCCGAACGCTCCGCTACCGGGAACATCTGAAAACCCGCCGATCTGCGCTGTTCCGCCGATTGCATCACCGCCACTTCCGCCGACGCCGGCTCCGCCATCCGCCTGGGCATGAACGTTAGTCCGGCTGGTGACGGTGAGATCGATCGCTTGCATATCTATGAAGGCCGTCCCGCCCAGCGCCGAACCGCCATCGCCCGATACCGCATCGCCGCCAAATCCTCTCGCCAGCACTTCAAGCTGCGTCAGTGTGGCGCGTCCTCCGAGATCGCCCGAGACATCGGCGAAACCGCCCACGCCCATGCCTCCGTTCGCGCCGAACCCGCCGTCTCCGATCGATTTGACGGTAACGATGCCTGCTTCAATTTCGCCAATTTCGAGATGGAGGCGCGACGATCCGCCGATACCCTGTCCCCCATCACCGCTAAGTGTCTGCCCCGTGTCATCGAGACCCCCGTCGCCAGCCAGACCATTTGCGTTCACCTCGACATCGGCGAGCGCCATGAACCCGGCGGCTACCGACCCGTCACCGGTGCCAGCTATGAAGCCTAGCTCCGCAGAACCACCGATGCCGGCTCCTCCGGTCGCGCCAAGCTGACCAGCACCCGCCTGACCTCCCAGTCCCCCGAACCCATGAGCTGAAACAAACGTGGGAGCGCTGATTACGAACGATCCGTTGTCCCCGTAGGCGAGAAGTGACGCCTCGCCGCCGGTTCCGGTCCCGCCGACATTCGGAGCAATCGTCCCCCCATCACCTCGTCCGCCATTTCCGCCGATACCCTCAGCGATAACTTCGGCACCGTTTCGAACGGAGATAGTCGCCGTTTCGGCGAGAGTTCCTCGTGCCAGAACCAGGGATATGCCACCGATGCCATCGCCGCCGCGACCGCCAAAGCCGAACGAGGCATCGCCGCCACGACCTTCGGAGTTGACGACCGCTATGTTGCCCACGTTGAGAGCCCCGATCCCGATTTCGACTTCGGTCGATCCGCCTGCCGCATCGCCGCCGCCTATCCCGTCGCCGCCCCGCGCCGTGGCCTGCGCGCTAAGGGAGCCGCCCACATTGGCGCTGCCGCTGATCACCTGGAACAGGGCCGTGCCGCCTTGGGCCGAAGCGCCCACCGCACCCGGAGAGTTACCACCCAAAGCGTTTGCCTCGAGCGTCACGTCACCGAAGGTAGAGAAATTGGCATCGTCGAGAAGGAGGAAAGCACCGCCGCCCTGCCCGCTTCCGCCAGGGGAATTTCCATTCCCACCTGCACCGAGCGCGTTCACGGTCAGACTGTCGAGCGAGATGTCTGCGCCGAGCGCGCCCCGGACCGTTGCAGTTCCGCCCCGGCCCTCACCACCGGGACTGCCGTCGCCCCCCAGTCCGATGGAAAGCAGGGACGCGGAGTTGCCAATCAGCGTTCCGGCAACCGCTTCGAGGAAAGCCTCGCCGCCCACGCCGTCGCCGCCAGCTCCGCTCGGATCGGAGGGTGATCCGCCCTGTCCCCCGGCCCCGCCGCTGCCCGATACATCAAGCTCGAAGTCAGCGAGGTTCGCCACACCCTGGCCGAGTGAACCGTCGCCGCCTCCGATCGCGAGCCCGGCGAACGCATAGCCGCCAATGCCACCCACGCCGCCTGTGCCCGTGGCCCTGACCAGCGCGCCGTTGCCGAGATTGAGCGATCCGGCGTCGGCATCGACCACGATACTCGCGCCGTTAAGAAATTGGGCATTGGCCTGGTTGGGCGTGTCGATTTGCCCCCCGGTCCCGGTTCCGCCTGCTCCTGCGGGAACAGAGGACCCGTCGCCTGCTCCTCCGGAGCCGCCGCGTCCGTCGGCAAGCAGGAAAGTGCCGCCCGCAATACCCAGTTGGGCGGTCGTATCGAGCGATGCTTCCACCATTACCGAGGCCGCGCCGCCGAGCGCGTTTCCGCCATTACCGCCGAAACCGAAAAGGGCGTTTCCGCCATTCGCCCGCGCATCGAGGATGGCAAAGCCCTGGAGATCGGCACTGGCGCTCGCCAGCTGGATGATCGCCGCTCCTCCCTCCGCATTGCCTCCGATCGTGCCATTGCCTCCCGTCGCCACGGCATTCGCGCGCAGATCTCCCGCGACTCTCAGCGTGGCACCGTCTTGGGCGAGCAACCCTGCCACGCCGCCAAATCCGTCGCCTCCCTCGCCCGCACGATTCTGGCCGCCCCAACCGAAGGCATCGAGATTGACATTGCCTCCCAAGGTCATCGTCCCCTGTCCCGATGCGCCAATCAGGGCGATCCCAGCGTCAGCGTCGGAACCCTTGACCGCCTGGTTCGAACCACCCGCAACCGCGCGGGCCGAGAGAACGACGTTGCCGGTAATGTCGATATTTCCCGAAAGTGCTGCGAGAGTTGCAACTCCGCCAAAGGCGACCGAACCGCTCGAATTGCTCTCAACGTCGCCATTCACCCCAAAGGCGGAAGCCAGGCTCGTCAGGCTGCCGCCAATCGATAGCGATCCGCCGTCTCTCGCCAGCAATTGTGATTGACCACCCCGGATTTCTCCAGCGGTCAAAGCGGGAACTTCGAGCAGACCATTCGCACTGCTGTCGATCGACACGTCACCGAGGATATTGATGGCTCCGCCACTGTCGGCAGTGATTTGCGCCTGTCCGCCGATCGCTGATCCTGCCGCAGCGTTGCTAATGTCCTGTCCGGCCGTTGCCGATACATCGAGGCGCAGATTCCCAGCGATATTGATCGCGGAACCCGCCCCCGCCGCAGCAATGCCTGCGCGGCCACCGCTGGCATTGATCACGCTTGGATCTGCGAATTCGACGTCGATCTCGCCGATATCGCGCGAATAGACGAGCACATCTCCAGAAACATTCACGCTCGAACCGAAAGCTTGGATATTCGCCGCATTACCTTTCGGTGACACGTTCCCTGCAATCAGCAGGTCACCATCGACAGTCAGCGGTGCGTTTCTCGCTTCTGCAATGACCAAATCGGTGCTGACAGCAAGGAGGCTGTTGGTGACGGTTGCGTCAGTGATCCGGATGGTTGCTGGGACGGTGCCTGCCGGGGATCGCAGGTTGAATTCGGCATTGATGCCGTCAGAAATCGTCCCGCCCGCGACCGAGCGTCCGAACACGTCGAAATTGGCCGAGAGGATGATCTCGCCATTGACCACTCCAGCGCTTTGCGCCGGGGCAAAACCGAGATTGCCTGAAAGCAGCATCGAGATCGGTTCGGCCTTGGCCCGTGCGACGGCGTAGATCATGTGATCGTCGCCCGCGCCGGTGCTCGACGGGCCTCCGGTCGTACCGTTGTGGATGATCGCTTCGAAAATGTCCGTGCCCACCGGAACGGTGATGTCGAGCAACCCCTGATTGTAGGTCAGATTGACCTGCTCGCCCGCGACGAAGGCGGCAGTGCCGTTGACGTTGATCGTGCCCGAATGGATCACCTGGTGCCCGACGAGAGCGACCAGCGAATTCTCCGCCGATCCGATGAACTGCGATCCGGGCAGCGTCTCGATCCGCGCTGCGGGACCCTGCCCGGCTGCCAGGTTGATCGACTGCGTCTGCGGATCGAAGCCGGTCACATCGAGAGTGGTCAACAGCAGCCGGCCGATGTCGAACGATGCAGTCGAACCCACCAGAATCCCGGTGGGCGAATAGAACACGATGAAGCCGCCGGGCACATTGCCAGCTTCGGACTGGAGCCGCCCGATCACCGTCCCATTGATCTGGACGATGTCGTTGTTGGGCGATGGCAATATGCGGTTGATGACCGCAAAATCGCCGGACTGGAAATCATTCTGGAAAATGGCCGTCCTGCCGTCAGGCAAGAAAATCTGCGCATTGCCGTTATTGTCGAGAAACGGGATCCAGTCGATTACCGGGGTAGGCCCCTGGAAAACAGTGATGATATCCTGATTTGTTACCTCGCGATCGATGAATACCTCGCCCTGAACGACCCGCGGGCTTGCCTGGAATGCCTCGGCCCGGGCTTCTTCCGAATGAGCCAGTGAAAGCGACACGGCGAGAGCGGCGCTGCCACATCCCAGCAGCATGCGCGAACGGGCGGTGTTCAGGGTGGTCATCATCAAAAGCTCCACGGAAATAGGCGGGCGGTGATCGAGAACATCACGCGCGGGTCGGGCAGCGTTGGCGAAAGGTCGGGCCGGGTGATCGGCGCCGCCAGGAACAGGTCGGCCTGGAGCCGCGATCCCCATGCGGCGCGCACGCCACCACCTGCGGACCACAGCCGGTCGGGATTGCCTGCGATGCGGCTGGGATCGTGGTTCCACGCCCAGGCGGCATCGGTGAAGACATAGGGCTGGACGGCCCATGCATCGGCGCCCTTGGGCGCAAGGCTGCCAAAGCGGATTTCAGCCGAGACGCCGAGCCCCGTGTCGCCCAGCACCGAGCCCGGATCAAAACCGCGACCGATCGAATAATTGCCTGCGGCGAATTCCTCGAAAGCGGGCAGCGGCGCATCGCTCGCCTGCGCGCGCGCCTGGAGCGAAAAGGCGATGTTTGGCATCGGGCGGAACTCGGCCCCTGCCTCCCCGCGCACGAGGAACGGCGTGGGATCGGCCTCGATCCGGCTGGGAGATGGCGATCCGCCTGCAAGGCAAGCCAGCAGGTCGGGTCGGCAATCGGGACTGGCCGAAAATACGTCGAGACCCTGGCGCGCCTCGATGCTCGCAAACAGCCGGGTGCGGGCCTCGTATGGGCTATAGCCATCCTTGCGAGCAATGCTCATCGCATCGGTCCAATCCCCGGATAGCCGCGCAAAAACCGTGCGGACCCGGTCACGGCTCAA
>JBFHIF010000042.1:0-7856 GCA_041596595.1 Erythrobacter sp.
ACCTCGCTCACCGCGATCCGGAGCAGTTCGGAACGGTGGGGAACCCACAATTCCTCGAGCCACTTGGTGGCCTTCTTGCGGTTATCGCCGCGGCGAGCCAGCGCGCGTTCGATCGCGCGTTCGAGCCGGTCACCGGCGACCGGCTTGAGAACGTAATCGATCGCGTCGAGATCGAACGCCTCGACCGCGAAATGATCATGCGCGGTGACGAAGATGACCGCAGGCGGATCATCCTGCTTGGCGAGACTGCGCGCGACACCCAATCCGTCGAGTTCGGGCATCGTCATGTCGAGCAGGACCAAGTCGGGATCGAGCTTGTCTGCAAGACGCAGCGCCGCAGCGCCATCGCTGGCGGTGCCCACGACGTTGATGGCGGGCAGTTCCGCGCAGATCACCTGGATCCGCTCGACCGCGAGCGGCTCGTCATCGACGATCAGGGTTCTCAGCGAGGTCGTGTTGTCTTGGTTGTCAGGCATGGCGGGTCAACGGGATGCGAATTTCGGTCTGGTATCCGCCGGGCACCGGGCCGGACGTAAATCCGACGTCCGGGCCAAATCGGGCTTCCAACCGATCACGGACATTTGCAAGACCGATTCCGAAGCCCCCTTCGCTCCCCTCGGGAACGCCGGGTCCATCATCGGCAACGGTGATCACCAACCGGTCGAATTCCTCGCGCGCGATCACGCTGATCTTCACGGTGCGCGATACCGGAGACACCGCGTATTTGACCGAGTTCTCGACCAGCGGCTGCAGGATCATCCCCGGCACCCGTGCATCGGCGAGATCGGCAGGCAGGTCGAACTCGCACCGGAGCCGATCGGGGAAGCGGACCGCCTCGATATCGAGATAGAGTTTCTGCAGATCGAACTCGTCCTTGAGCGCCACGTCGCTCGTCGGCTCGTCAGCAAGGCTGTGCCGATAGAACCGGCTGATGGTCTGGATCATCCGTTCGGCGCGATCGGCCTTGCCGGTCATCACCAGCGCGGAAAGCGAATTGAGCGCGTTGAATAGGAAGTGGGGATTGACCTGGTAGCGAAGGCTGCGGATCTCGGCGGCCTTTGCCGCGGACCGGAATTCCTGTTCGCGCCGCTCGGCCTCACGGGCCTGCGCGATCGCGAGGAGCGCAATGTAGATCGCCGACCAGGTGAGGAGAATGTAATATCGGCTGAGCGCCGCATCGAACAGGCCATACCACTTATCGCCCTTGTCCTTAGCGCTCTGGAGAACAAGCGTGATCACCCTGGGCGGTGCGGGTTGGGTTTCGCCCTCCCCCGTATCGCGCACTTCCCACCCCTGCGGCGCGGGAACCTCGGCAAGCAGATTGCCCGATTCATCGCGGCGCAGGGTGAATCCCATGCCGCGCTCGGCAGCGTAGCGTTGCTCGATCTTCTCGTTGAGCGGCGAGAAAAGCATCTCGTTCACTTTCGAGATCGCGATCCCGCCCGGCAGGGCCGCCACGAGAGCCACCACAAACAGGACCCATCGCTTGCGGCGCTCGAATTGCTTGAGGATCAACCACAGGATCATGGTGATCGCGACCGCGAAGGCGGTGACGATCGTGCGCCGCCAGAACAGCTCGAACTGGATGTCGGGACCGAGCATCAGGCCGCGCGCCGAGATGAGCACGTAATACACCGCCCACAGGGCAACGATCGAGATCATCACCACTCTGAAGGGAACGTGCACTTTGGCTCGCTTGTGGGGCGTATCGTAGGGTCGCGTAGTCGGCATTACGCTCTCAGAGATAGCGAGCCGATCCTAACGTTGCCACCAGCGCAGCGACGGGTTGTCGGCGCGCGTCATGCCTTGGTCGAAAGTCTGGGCGCCTAGTCGCGGGGCTTGATCATTTCAGCCGGCACGATCCACTTGGCGAACTGGTCTTCGGTCAGCAGGCCGAGTTCCATTCCCGCCTCCTTCAGCGTCGTCCCGTCGGCATGGGCTTTCTTGGCGATCTTCGCGGCGTTGTCATACCCGATATGCGGATTGAGAGCGGTGACCAGCATGAGGCTTTCATTGAGCAGCTTTTCGATCCGCCCTTCATTCGCCTCGATCCCGGTGACGCAATTATCGGTGAAGCTGCGGGCGGCATCGGTCAGCAGGCGGATCGATTGCAACACGTTGTAGATCATCACCGGCTTGAAGACGTTGAGCTCGAGATGCCCGTTCGAGCCCGCGACACTGACCGTGACCGCATTGCCCATGACCTGCGCGCAGACCATGGTGAAGGCTTCGCACTGGGTCGGGTTGACCTTGCCCGGCATGATCGAGGAGCCCGGTTCGTTCGCCGGAAGCGCGATTTCTCCCAGTCCGCAGCGCGGGCCGGAGCCGAGCAGCCTGATATCGTTGGCGATCTTCATCGCCGAAACCGCGACCGAGTTGAGCGCCCCGGAAAGCTCGACCAGCGCGTCGTGCGCCGCGAGTGCTTCGAACTTGTTGGGAGCGGTGACGAAATCATGCCCGGTGATTGCCGCAACTTCCTCGGCGAACTTCTCGGCAAATCCGGCCTTGGAGTTGATGCCGGTGCCGACCGCCGTGCCGCCCTGCGCCAGTTCGAGCACGCGCGGCAGCGCGTTTTTCAGCCGAGCGATGGAGTATTCGACCTGCTTGGCGTAGCCCGAAAATTCCTGCCCCAGCGTGAGCGGGGTCGCGTCCTGAAGGTGCGTGCGCCCGATCTTGACGATATCCGCGAAGGCCTTGGCCTTGGCATCGAGCGCGCCATGAAGGTGTTCAAGCGCCGGGATCAGCTGTTCGATCGTCTCGCTCGCCGCCGCGATATGCATGGCGGTGGGGAACGTGTCGTTGGAGCTCTGCCCCATATTGCAGTGATCGTTGGGATGCACCGGATCCTTGCCGCCGTGTTCGCCGGTGAGAATCTGGTTGGCGCGGCTTGCGATCACTTCGTTGGCGTTCATGTTCGACTGGGTGCCCGACCCGGTCTGCCAAACCGAGAGCGGAAACTGGTCAGCGAGCGTCCCGTCGATCACTTCGCCGGCTGCCTGGACGATCGCATCGCCCAGTTTCGCGTCCAATACGCCGAGCGCCATGTTCGCGCGCGCCGCCGCCTGTTTCTGGATGCCGAGCGCCTTGACCAGTGGAGCGGGCATGGTCTCGGTGCCGATCGCGAAATTGGCGAGACTGCGCTGCGTCTGCGCACCCCAATGGGCGTCGGCCGGCACCGCCACGTCGCCCAGCGAATCGCTCTCGATCCGCACTTCGCCAGTCGCGCCGAAGATCGAACCGTCGTTCTGGCGGGTTTCGCGCTTGTCACTCATCGATGCATTCCTTGTCCCGGTCGATTGCGATGGCTCCCTAAGCACCCGTCGCGCTAGAGGTCAAAGGGAATGGTGAAGGCCGCCAAAACGCGGCCCAAACCCCTTGGCCATTTGCCTCTCTATAGCTAGGAAGGGTTGACGCACTGTATTGCCTGAATAATACAGTTCTTCGGAGCATGACATGACGATTCAATCCGACACGGCCCCGCGGCCCCATACCGACAGCGCGACCGCGCGCCGTGCCATGATCAACAGCCAGTTGCGCACCAGCGGCGTCAACGAGGAATTCGCGCTCGCCAGGATGCTGGCTGTTCCGCGCGAGGACTTTCTCCCAGCGGAAAAGGCATCGCTGGCCTATATCGATCGCTCGATCCCCCTCGAAGGCGGGGCGCATCTTGCCGCGCCGATATTCTACGGCAAGACCTTGCTCGAAGCCGACCCTTCGCCCGATGACCGGGTGCTGATCGTCGAAGGCGGCACGGGCTATCTCGCCGAGCTCCTTCGTCCGCTGGTCGGCTCGATCGACACTGTCAGTGCCGAAGACGCTGCAACGGGCGAACTCCCTTCGGGCAAGACCTATTCGCTGCTGCTCGTCGACGGCGCAATCGAGCACGTGCCGCAGGGCCTGTGCGATGCGATCGACGAAAATGGCCGGATCGTTGGCGGGCTGCTGCTGCGCCAGGTCACGCGGCTTGCTTCGGGACGCAAGGTGGCAGGCCAGCTAGGTTTTCTGCCCGTCGAGGATCTCGGCATTCCCGTGCTGCACGCTTTCGACAAGCCGAAGGGCTGGTCTTTCTGATGAAGACCAGCGTGCGGGGCAGTCGATGGGTGGCCTGCGCGGCTGCGGGTGCTCTTGTCGCCGCCGCGCCCGCAAGCGCCGACACGCTTCGCGAAGCTCTCGTAGAAACCTACAACACCAACCCCACGCTTCAGGGCGCGCGCGCGCAACAACGCGCGGTGGACGAGAATGTCCCGATTGCCCGTGCGCAAGGGCTGCCCAATGCCAGCGTTTCCGCCACGCATCTGGAATTCGTGCGGCGCTCGTCCGGCAACACGGTGGGCCCCGAGCGCAGCCTTGGCGTCAATGCGCAGGTTCTGGTGCCGGTCTATTCGGGCGGCGCGGTGCGCAATTCGATCCGCGCCGCGACCGAGCGTGTGGCGGCGGGACAGGCTGACCTGCGCGGCACCGAAAGCTTTATCTTCAGCCAGGTCGTGGCCGCTTACATGGACGTGCTGCGGACCGAAACGCTCGCCGCACTCGCCGCAAACCAGGTCGAGGTGCTCGAGATCAATCTCCAGGCCACCAGCGATCGGTTCGAAATCGGCGACCTGACCCGCACCGATGTTGCGCAATCGCAGTCCCGTCTCGCCCAGGCGCAGAGCGATCTGCGGCTTGCACAGGCCAGCCTGATCGCTGCCCGCGAAGCCTATATCCAGCTGGTCGGCAGCCCTCCCGGCGAACTCCAGCCACCCCCGCCGCTACCCGGCCTTCCCGCCGACCTGGACACCGCGATCGCGGCCACGCTCGAGAACAATCCGGACCTGATCGCTGCCAAGGAGCGCGCCGACGCCGCCCGGTTCGACACCAAGGCTGCAGGCGCGGGCAGGCTCCCGACCGTCGGGGTGTTCGTCAACGGCGACTATAACGATTTCTACGGAACCCTCGGCGGCTCGCGTGCCGACGTCCGCGACCCGGAGGACCCCGAAGTGCCGCTGTTCATTCAGAGCGAGACCACCGCAAATGCCGGGGTCCAGCTCTCGATCCCGCTGTTCCAGGGCGGCCTTCCTGCGGCGCGACAAAGGCAGGCAAGCGCGCGCGAATCCGCTGCGCTTGAAGAGGTGATCCGCACCGAGCGTCAGCTCGTCGCAGAGACCCGCTCGACCTACAGCAACTGGCTCGCCGCCAATGCGGTGATCGAAAGCTCGCTGGCAGCCGTCGAGGCCGCAGCACTCAGCCTCGAAGGCGTGCGAGCCGAAAACTCGATCGGAAACCGCCAGATTCTCGACGTTCTCAATGCCGAACAGGAATTGCTGGCGGCGCGTGCCCAGCTCGTGACGGCGCGGCGCAACGCCTATGTCGCCGGATTCAACCTGCTTGCACTGATGGGCCGCGCCGAAGCGCGCGACCTCAATCTCGAGACCGGCGGACCGCTTTACGACCCGCAGGTCAATTTCGATCGCGTGCGCGGGCGCATGTGGGACTGGGAGCGGGTGCCCCGGGCTACCGCACAATCAACGCGCACCGTTGACATTCCCGCCGCCGACTCCACAATCACTTCGCTCGCGGAGCCGCTTGAATAGGCTCCGCGATTCGGGATTTTGAAAGAAAGCGATCAGGTGGAACGTGGCGAATAACGGCGAAGCATCGGTCGAAGAGATCCTCGAATCGATCAAGAAGGTGATAGCTCGCGACAATCGCGATGGCGCGCTCGAGGCGCGTCGTCGGCGTGAGCGCGAATCCGACCAGGCGGAAAACGACGCGGTTGCAGCCGAGGACAACGAAGCTTCCGAAGAAGTGCTCGACCTCTCGGAAATGGAAATGGATGCAGCACCTTACGGGGTCGAGACGGCCGGGCAGCACGAGCACGCTGACAGCGACGATGAGGACCAGGAGCCGCTCGTCGCCGAAGCGGTCCGCGGCGCCATGCAGGAAAATCTCGCCGCACTCGCGATGCTGGCCGAACCCGGCGCGCGGCCGCAGATCGTGCGCTCGGGGGAAACCTCGCTGGAGGGGCTGACCCGCGAATTGCTCCGCCCGATGCTCGCCGAGTGGCTCGAAAAGAACCTGCCAGGGATGGTCGAGAAGATGGTGCAGGCCGAAATCGCCCGGATCGCCGGCAAGAAAAAGTAGGATTGCCTTGGCCCGTGGCGTCAGTTTGACTGGCGCGGTTCCGTTTCGCACGGTAACCCTCCGGTCCATGACACGGATCGCACACCCCGCCGCGTTCGCGGCGCTTTTCGCCCTCACAGCCACCCCCGTCGCCGCTCTGGCGAACTCGGATAGTCACGGCTCGCACGCCGTCCCGGAGAATAATGCTCCGGCGATGAGCGCGCGCGATCTCGTCACCATGCCAAGGCTCGGCGGAGCGGTCGTGTTGCGCGATCGCTATGCGGTCTATTCGGTGACCCAGACCGACCCTGAAACGCTCGCGCGGACGCCCGCGCATTTCGTGCTCGACCTTGCCGACGACAAGGCGAGCCCGGTCCAGTTCGAACTGGGCCTGCGCGCCAATTCGCTTTCGTTCGGTGCCGACGGAATGCTCTACTTCCTGAGTTCGCAGCACCCCGACGAAACGCAGGAAAGCCGCTCGCGCCTGTGGCGCACGAAGCTTTCAGCAGACGGAAGCGTAACCGCCCCCACGATCGTGGCCGATGTTCCGGGAACGGATATCGCGGGCTACAAGCTTTCCCCTTCGGCGCGCAAGGTCGCGCTGTGGTCGGAAATCGCGCGCGACTGCCCGCGTTTCGGCTGCGAATCCAAGCCCGCGGCGGGCGGAAGCGGGCGGCTTTATGACGGCGAGATCGGGTTCTACCGTCACTGGGATCGCTGGGTCGAACCCGGCGTCTTCAACCGCGCCTTCGTATTCGATATCGAGGGGGGCCGGATAACCGGCGAAGGCATCCCGGTGGACGGGGCCGATCCCGCCAGCGGGCTGGTCGCCAACGTGCCCACCATGCCATTCGGCGGGGGGGAAGACCTTGCTTGGGCGCCCGATGGCTCTGTTCTCTATTTCACCGCGCGCGAAGCGGGGAAGGATGAACCCGGCTCGACCGATCTCGACATCTATGTCTCCGATCTGACCGGGGCGACACCCAAAGTCCTCACCGGGCCGAACCGCGCCCACGATTCGCTGCCCACGCCCTCACCCGACGGGCGCTGGCTCGCCTATCTCGCGATGGAGCGGCCGGGCTACGAATCGGATCGCATGGTGGTGCATCTGCGCGACGTGAAAAGTGGCAAGACCCGCGCGCTCACCAGCAATACCGACCTGTCTTTCGGCAGTCTCGCCTGGAGCGCAGATGGCTCCTACCTGCTGGCGACAGCCACCGACGTGCTCGATACCCCGATTTTCACCATCAATCCCAGGACCGGGGCGGTGCGCGAACTCGACCTGATCGCCGGCAACGAAGCGCATCTCGGCAATCTCGTTCCGCTCAAGGGCGGTCGCCTGCTGTTCACCCGCGATTCCATCGGCGTGCCGGGCGAGATGTATCTTTCCAGCAAGCTCGGTCGCGCGCGTCCGATTACCGATGTCGTCACCACCCGGATGGGAAAATTCGCCTCGACCGTCACCACCCGGTTCAGTTTCGCCGGGGCCGAGGGTGACACCGTCTGGGGCCAGATCACCCGGCTCGAGGATCAGGAAGGACCGATTCCGGCGATCCTCTATATCCACGGTGGCCCGCAGGGTAGCTTCATCGATGGCTGGTCGAGCCGCTGGAATCCGCGCGTTCTTGCAAGCCAGGGCTACGCGGTGATCTCGGTCGATTTCCACGGCAGTTCGGGATACGGCCAGGCCTTCACCGATTCAATCAACCGCGATTGGGGCGGAAAGCCGCTCGTGGACCTTCAAAAAGGCCTCG